>DASRQW010000196.1 GCA_035696245.1 Longimicrobiaceae bacterium
TCAACATTACGGTGCAGCCCTTCCCGAAACGGTCTCGTCTCGAAGCGAAAACGCCATCAATCAGCTACGAAGGTTGGATATCCACCTTAGGGATGTGATCCCCACAGGGTACGGGTACAGCCTCACCACGTTCGAACCAGAAACAGACGAATGACAGTTACGAAACGCGTGGTAATGGTAGGTTGTCTGTTTTTCGTTTTCACGCTGGTGCTGCGCGTGAGAACCAGTGCGGCACAGGGTGCCTATCCATCTGCGACTTCGTCCGCGATCACGGCGGCGGACGCGCGGCTCCGCGTCGGCATCGTCGCGGACGATTCGATGCAGGGGCGGGATACGGGATCGCGCGGGATCCTGGCGACGCGAAACTACATCGGGCGGGAGCTCGATCGGATGGGGCTGCGGCCGGCGGGCGACGGCGGCACATTCTTCAACCGCGTGCCGTTGGAGCGGACGGCGTACGTCTTCTCGGCGGCCGCGACCGTCGGCTCGGGCGAGCGGACGCTGACGCAGAGCGAGATCGTGCCGCTGAGCGGCGCCAGCGACGTGCCGGGCTCGCCGCGGCCGGTGGGGCAGGGGCCCATCGTGTACGGCGGCTACATGGCCGACTCATCGGTGCCGGAGGGCCGCGACCTCACCGGCGCGCAGCTCGACGGCGCAGTGCTGGTGCTGCGCTTCGGCGACGCGCCGGGCACGGGGATGGCGCGCCAGCGCTTCTCGCTCCCGTCGCTCTGGGCGCCCGCGTCAAAGCTGGCCGCAGTGCTGATCGTGAAGGAAACGGCGGTGGACGAGTTCTGGGAGGCCGGCGTGGAGCTGCTGCGGGAGGGCGCCGTGGCCCCCGCGGCGCAGGTGAGCGAGGCTGCGACCGGCGGCCCGCCCATCTTCCTCATCTCCCCCGCGCTCGCCGAGCGGCTGATCGGGCAGCCGCTGAGCCGCGCACGCCAGCCGGCGACGGGTCTCGGCACCTTCCGCTACGAGCTGCGGCAGACGACCACGCCGGTGGATGCGTGGAACGTCGTCGCCGTGCTTCCCGGCAGCGATCCGGCGCGCGCGGGCGAGTACGTGGCGCTGGGCGCGCACTACGACCACGTGGGCGTGGGCACGCCGGTGAAGGGCGATTCCATCTACAACGGCGCGGACGACGACGGGTCGGGCACCGCGGCGATCCTTGAGATCGCGGAGCGCTTCGCCGCGCAGCCGCCGGAGCAGCGACCTGCGCGCTCTCTGCTCTTCGTGTGGCACACGGGAGAGGAGAAGGGGCTGCTGGGCTCCGCAGCCTTCACCGAACGGCCCACCGTGCCGCGCGACTCCATCGTCGCGCAGCTCAACATCGACATGATCGGCCGGAACGCGCCGGACTCGCTGTACCTCGTGGGCTCGCGGCGGCTGTCAACGCAGCTCGGCGATCTCATCGAGCAGGTGAATCGGGGCGAGCCGCGGCGGCTGCGCTTCGACTACAGCTGGGACGTGCCCAGGCACCCGGAGCACATCTACTGTCGCAGCGACCACTACAACTACGCGCGCTTCGGCATCCCCGTGACCTTCTTCACCAGCGGCCTGCATCCGCAGTACCACCAGCCGCAGGACGAGACGAACACGCTGGACTACGACAAGCTCGCGCGCGTCGCCTCGTTCGTGGGCGACGTGGCCGCGGCCGTCGCGAACCGCCCCGCGCGCCTCACGGTCGACAAGCCGCTGCCGCCCATCGGCGAGCCGTGCACCTGACGGCGTGATGCTGGGCGCCGCATCTCACCAGGACGGAGGGACGATGGACGTCGTGATCTTCGGTGCCACCGGGATGGTGGGCCAGGGCGTGCTGCGCGAGTGCCTGCTGGACGCGGAGATCGGCCGGGTCGTCACCGTCGGCCGCAGCGCGACCGGGCAGTCGCACCCGAAGCTGCTCGAGCTCGTGGTCCCGAATGTCGCCGACCTCTCTTCAATCGAGGGCGAGCTGGCGGGGCTCGATGCGTGCTTCTTCGCGGTCGGCGTGACCTCCGCCGGGCTTTCGGAGGCGGACTACACGAAGCTCACGCACGGTCTCACGGTAGATGTCGCGAACACGCTCGTCCGCCTGAACCCGCGGATGACGTTCGTCTTCGTCTCCGGCACGGGCGCGGACAGCACCGAGGCGGGACGGGTGATGTGGGCGCGCATCAAGGGCAAGGCGGAGAACGCGCTGCTGAAGATGCCGTTCCGCGCCGTGTACGTCTTCCGCCCGGCGGTGATCATCCCGCGGCATGGGATTCGGTCGCGGACGCGGCTCTACCGCGTCGGCTACGTCTTCCTGGCGCCGCTGCTGCCCGTCATCCGCGCGCTGGCGCCCAACTTCGCCACCACCACCGAGCGCCTGGGCCGCGCGATGATCGCCGTTGCCCGCAACGGCTACGCGAAACACATCCTGGAGGCGAAGGACATCAACCAGGTGTCGGTGGATTGATGGCGTTCGACCGCCGCGCCTGAGCATCCTGAGAGTGATCGGATGCGATAAATCGCACCCCTACAATCGGATAGCGTCTCGCGAGGCGGTGGAATCGCGGTTGCCGCATCGCGCCCGAACCGCATCGGCCGACCCGGAGCAGCCTACACCGTGGCTTCGCGCAGTCGTAGCCCGCGCGTTTACGCGCCCAGGCGGTGCCGCAGCGTGACATCTACGAGAGGCGGCGATCCGGCTTGGCTGGGCTGATCCGAATCAACCGAATCGAGAAGAGGCCGCATCCCGGGTGGAATGCGGCCTCTGCGATTTTGGTGGATCGTGATCGGTAGATGACGATCAGCCGCGGGCGATGCGGGCGACGCCTTCGATCAGTCGGTCCACGTCTTCGTCGGTATTGTACGGGGCGAGGCCGGCGCGGATGAGGCCGCCGCAATCCTCCAGACCCAGCCGCTCGCAGACGGTGACGGCGTAGAAGTTCCCGTTCCACACGAACACGCCCTCGTCCCCCAGCTTCGCCGCGACCGCGTCCGGCGGCGTACCCTCCACCGTGAACGCCACGGTGGGCGTGCGCGGGGAACTGGCGGGCGGACCGTAGATGCGTACGCCGCCGATCACCCCCAGCCCGTCCAGCAGCCGCCGCACGAGCGCGCCCTCGTGCTCGTCGATGCGCGCCATCGCGCGGGCGAGCGCGGCGCGGCGGCCGTCTCCGGCGGGCGCGGGGTCCAGCGACGCGATGAAGTCCACCGCGGCGCCCGTGCCGGCGATGCCCTCGTGGTTCAGCGTGCCGGTCTCCCAGCGCTCCGGCGCGTCGTTGCTGGCGGGCGGCACCTTGTACGGCGTGAACCGCTCCAGGTGCTCGCGCTTGGCCCACACGATACCCACGTGCGGCCCGAAGAACTTGTAGGCCGAGCACGCCAGGAAGTCGCACCCGAACGCCTGCACGTCCACCAGCCGGTGCGGCGCGTAGTGCACCGCGTCTACGTACGTGAGCGCCCCCGCCGCCCGCGCCAGCGAGCACACCCGCGAGACGTCGTTGATCGTGCCCACCGCGTTCGACGCCGCGCCGATCGCCACGAGCCGCGTCCGGTCCGACAGCATCTCCTCCAGCGCCGCGTAGTCCAGCGTCATCGTCTCCCGGTCGAACGGGACGGCGCGGACGGTGACGCCGCGGTCCTCCGCCATCCGCCGCCAGGGCGCCACGTTGGCCTGGTGGTCCAGCTCGGTCACGATCACCTCGTCGCCCGGCCCCCACTCCGCCCCCAGCGCACGGGAGAACGCGAACGTGAGCGTCGTCATGTTGGCGCCGAAGACGATCTCGTCCGCCCGGCTGTTCACGAAATCCGCCATCGCCTCACGCGCGGCGAGGATGGCGGCGTCGCTCTCGCGGCTGGTGAGGAAGGCGCCGTGCGTGTTGGCGTTGTGGTGCGTCAGGTAGCCCGCGACCGCGTCCGCGACGGACCGCGGCACCTGGCTGCCGCCCGGCCCGTCGAAGAAGGCGATCGGCTTCCCGCCTACGCGGCGCTCGAAGACGGGGAACGAAGTGCGGACGCGCGAGGCGAACTCGGAAGACGTCATGCGTGGCGCTCGGCAGATGAGGGCGATGTGCAAAAGCGAAGGGGTGGACGGCGCGCGGCCGTCCACCCCTTCAATCTATCCGGTCCGGGCAGGCTCAGGAAACCGCCCAGAAGCCTTCCAGCGCCGAGCCGTCCGGGCTCTCGCGCAGCTTCTCGAAGGCGCGGTTGCGGATCTGGCGGATGCGCTCGCGGGTGACGCCGAGCAGCGAACCGATCTCTTCCAGCGTGCGCTCCTCGCCCTCGTCCAGGCCGTAGTACAGGTAGAGGATCTTGCGCTCGCGCTCGGTGAGGTACTTCTCGAACATGCGCTCCAGGAAGTCGCGGCGCGCGGCCGACTCGACCTCTTCCTCGATCTCGTCGCTCTCGGTGCCGGCGAAGCGCTCGCCGAAGCTGGCCGAGTCGCGGTCGCCGCGGTCCAGCGGCGCGTCTAGCGAGAGCTCGCTGGCGGCCACGCGGCGCAGGGCGCGCACGGTATCCACCGGCTCGCCCATCTCGTTGGCGATCTCCTCGTCGGTGGGCGAGCGGCCCATCGACTGGGTGAGCGCCGTCTCCACGCGGGAGAGACGGACCAGGTTGGAGTTCTGGTTGAGCGGGATGCGCACGGAGCGCGTCTGCTCGGCCAGGGCCTGCAGCACCGTCTGGCGGATCCACCACACGGCGTACGAGATGAACTTCACTCCCTTGTCGGGATCGAACTTCTTCACCGCCTTCAGCAGCCCCTCGTTGCCGATGCACACCAGCTCGGCCAGGCCCAGCCCGCGCCCCTGGTACTTCTTCACGTACGAGATCACGAAGCGGAGGTTCGCGGTCACCAGCCTCTCGGCGGCCTGCTTGTCTCCGGCGCGCGCCCTGTGGGCCAGGGCACGCTCCTCGGCGGGGTCCTCGATGAGCGGGTACTTCTCCACGTCGTGCAGGTACTGGTCAAACGAATCGAGGGCCCGTGAGCTCAGGAACATGGTTCGGCTCGTCCTTTGGAGAAAGAACAAGAGCAGCGAGCCTCGTTGGCGTGCGAGGGCTCGCTGCTCCAGATTAAAGCGGCACGTCTCCCGGATTTTCGATCATAACCGGCTAATGTAAGCCTGAGATCGTCAACTGTCAAACTCCTGGTCATCCGGGTGGATCGCCGCCGTCCTGCTTGGCGCTTATAGCCTGCATGCCGCGCGGATGTTCCGCGCACGTGCTTGCGCGGCGGTTTCGCGGGCGTTATGGAGGCGCCGCGAACCCGCCGCAAGAAGAAGGCCGTCCCGTTACACGGCGCCCAACGCCAGCGCCGCGTTGATGCCCCCGAAGCCGAACGAGTTGGACACCACGCGCCGCACCTCCCGCGTCTCGCCCTCACCCGTGACGTAGTTGAGGTCGCAGCCCTCGCCCGGCTTCTCCAGGTTGAGCGTGGGCGGAATCCAGCCGCGGTGGATGGCCAGGGCCGAGATGCCGGCCTCTATGGCGCCGGTGGCGCCCAGGCAGTGCGCGTGGTAGCCCTTGGTGCCGCTCACGCTGATGCTGTCGGTGTGGTCGCCGAAGACGTCGCGGATCACCAGGCTCTCGGTGGTGTCGTTGAGCGGGGTGGAAGATGCGTGGGCGTTGACGTAGTCCACGTCCTCGGGCGCCCAGCCCGCGGTGCGGAGCGCGGCGCGCATGGCGCGCGCGGCCTGGCTGCCGTCGGGCCGCGGGGCGGTCATGTGGTGCGCGTCGTTGCTGGTGCCGTAGCCGTTGACCTCGGCATAGATGCGGGCGCCGCGAGCCTTGGCGTGCTCCATCTCCTCCAGCACGAGAACCGTTGCGCCCTCGCCCATCACGAAACCGTCGCGGTCCGCGTCGAAGGGGCGCGAGGCGTGCGCCGGGTCGTCGTTGCGCGTGCTCATGGCGCGGATGATGGCGAACGCGCCGAAGCAGAGCGGCGCCAGCGGGGCCTCGATGCCCCCGGCCAGCATCACGTCGGCCTCGCCCGCCACGATCTGCCGCCACGCGTCGCCGATGGCGATGGCGCCGGACGCGCAGCTCATTCCGTTGGTGCTGTTGGGGCCGGTGAAGCCGAACTCGATGGCCACGTTACAGCTCGCGGCGCCGTTGAACACAGCCAGGGCGAGCATGGGGTCCACGGCCCGGACCCCGCCCTTGAGGAAGTTCTCGAACTGCGTCTCGCCGTAGCTCACGCCGCCCAGCGCGCTGCCCATCTGCACGCCCACCCGGTCCGGGTCTTCCGCGGCGGGGTCCAGCTTCGCGTCTTCGATCGCCATCCGCGACGCGGCGACGGAGAACTGCGCGTACCGCTCGGTGCGGCGCGCGCGCGAGCGGTCCATGTAGTCCGTGGGCTCGAAGCCGTCCACCAGCGCCGCGATGTGCGTTCGGAAGGGCGAGGTGTCGAAGCGGTCGATGGTGCGCACCGCGCTCTCGCGCCGCCGCAGCCCTTCCCACAGCCCTTCCACGCCGGTGCCGATGGGTGTGATGGCGCCGATGCCGGTGATGGCGACGCGCCGCGGCGCGCTGCCGCCGTCGTTCTGCTGGGTCATGGGATTCGCTTGCCGGGTGGGGGCTGGGCGATGAAAAAAACGGCGCGGGAAGCGGACTCACGTTCGCTTCCCGCGCGTGCTGTCGCAAGAGGCCGAGACTTCTACCCCACACATCTGATTCCGTGCGGGGGCGGCCGGAGGTGGAGTCGTGGGGCGCCGGCAGTGGACAGATGAGGGTGCCGCATGCGGAAAAGTGCCCCCTCCCCCGGCCCCTCCCCGCAAGCGGGAGAGGGGAGAACTGCTTGCGGGACGGGAGCTTACGAAGCGAGAGAAGATCGAGGAGCAGGCCACGGAGGTGGCGTTCGTGCCGTTGTCGGCGCGGGGCTCACCCGCCATGCGTTACCCGCACGACGCTGATCGGCCGAGCGCAATCCGACACCGCCGATGCGAGGTGTCGACCGTCTCCGGCGCGCGCCCTCACCCGCCGCGCTTCGCCTCGGCTTCCACGTGACGGCGGATGCCGGCGAGGGTGCGGGAGGCGACGTGGTGGATGAAGACGGGGCCGATCACCGCGCTCCCGATCCCCCGGCGCGCCAGGCCCGGCAGCGGCCAGTGCGGCCCCTCGTCCCATTCGTGGACGATGCGGACCGCCGTGCGCCCGTTGCCCAGGTCGCGGAA
>DASRQW010000197.1 GCA_035696245.1 Longimicrobiaceae bacterium
CCCCCGCCGGGTGCGGTCCCGAACGGCTCTTCGCGGGCCGTTTTGCGTCCGGGAACGTCGGTGGATGCGCATCTCCCGAACCGTGCTTCCCTCTCCCGTGACCGAGACTCGAATCCTCCGTGCGCATCCGCGAATCGCTCGTGCGGAGGCGCGGCCGCCGCGCGTGCGGGAGATGCGCGGGCGCGCAGGTGCGGACCGGCGGCGGATGCTGTAGAATTACGGCGAATTCGTACGGCTCCGCCCCGCGTCCGCAGCCGAACGCGATGCGGAGCCGCGCCGGCCCCGATCCAATCGTCCAGAGCCCATCGTCATGCCACGCTCCTCCATCGCCGACCTGCTCGCCGGGCGGGTCCAGCCCGGAACGCCCGTCACCATCAAGGGCTGGGTGCGCACCCGCCGGGACAGCAAGGCGGGCCTCTCGTTCGTGAACGTGCACGACGGGTCGGGCTTCGCGCCCATCCAGGTGGTCGCCGGGAACGAGCTGCCCAACTACGCGGCCGAGGTGCAGCGCCTCACCAGCGGCTGCGCCGTGGTGGTGCACGGCGAGCTGGTGCCCACGCTTGGCCGCCCGCAGCCGGTGGAGATCAAGGCGGCCGAGGTAGAGGTCGTGGGCTGGGTGGACGACCCGGAGACGTACCCCATCCAGCCCAAGGCGCACTCGTTCGAGTACCTGCGCCAGGTGGCGCACCTGCGGCCGCGCACCAACACCTTCGGCGCGGTGGCGCGCGTGCGGCACACGATGGCGATGGCCGTGCACCGTTTCTTCGACCGGCGCGGCTTCTTCTGGGTGCACACGCCCATCATCACCACCAGCGACGCCGAGGGCGCGGGCGAGATGTTCCGCGTCTCCACGCTGGACCTGCTGAACGTGCCGAAGACCGCCGACGGCGAGGTCGACTTCTCGCAGGACTTCTTCGGGCGCCCGGCCAGCCTCACCGTGTCCGGCCAGCTCAACGTGGAGGCGTACGTCCAGGCGCTCTCGAACGTCTACACCTTCGGGCCCACCTTCCGGGCCGAGAACTCGAACACCAGCCGTCACCTGGCCGAGTTCTGGATGATCGAGCCGGAGATCGCCTTCGCGGACCTGAACGACGACGCCGACCTGGCCGAGGCGTTCCTGAAGTCGATCTTCACCGACCTGCTGGCCGAGCGCGGCGACGACATGGCGTTCTTCGCCGACAAGATCGACCCCAAGGCCATCGAGCGGCTGGAGGGGTTCATCGCCAGCAGCTTCGAGCGCATGGACTACGGAGAGGCGGTGCGGCTGCTGGAGAATTCCGGCAAGAAGTTCGAGTTCCCCGTCTCCTGGGGCACCGACCTGCAGAGCGAGCACGAGCGCTACCTCACCGAGGAGCTGGTGGGCCGGCCGGTGGTGGTGATGAACTATCCCAGCGCGATCAAGTCGTTCTACATGCGCCAGAACGACGATGGGAAAACCGTGGCGGCGATGGACGTGCTCGCCCCCGGCATCGGCGAGATCATCGGCGGGTCGCAGCGCGAGGAGCGTCTGGACGTGCTGGACGCGCGCATGGACGCAATCGGGCTCGACAAGGAGACGTACGGCTGGTATCGGGACCTGCGTCGCTACGGCACGGTGCCGCACGCCGGTTTCGGGCTGGGCTTCGAGCGCGTGATCCAGTACGCGACCGGCATGGCCAACATCCGCGACGTCATCCCGTTCCCGCGTACGCCCGGCACGGCCGAGTTCTGAGCGGTTCGTGAGATGCACGGCGGGCGCCGGGAAGATCCTCCGGCGCCCGCCTTCCACCGCCTGACCCTGCCTCATCTCCAGCCGCTTTCCACGGTCATCGACAAGCTTCCGCCATCGCCGGCCGATCCAGGACACCCGGCACGCGTCGTACAGGGACGACGTGGGTAACACCTCTACTCGCCCGTGATTCCTCGTCCCTTCCGATGATGATCGCCACCACATTTCTCCTATCCTCGCTCGCCATGCTCCCGCCGGCCCCGGCCGCCTCGCGTGCGGACGTCGTGGCGTCGGGCGCGGACACGCTTCCACAGGCGGCGCGAGACACGGTTCCGCAGGCGCTGGCCGCCGCGGCCGTCCGCTACCTCCGCGAGCACGGGGTGGAGCGGCCCAACGGCAAGCTGGAAATCTGGAGCAATTCCACGCGCAGCCCCGTGCGCGCGCAGCTCTCCGAGAGCACGGTCGCGCCGGAGACCGCCCGCGGCCTTTTCCCGCTGATCGAGCGGTACGCGGCCGAGTGGCCGGGCGCCGGACCGCTCCTGTCCACCATCCGCCTGGACGCGCCGGACGGGTACGCACCGATGCGCACCGCCGTAGACAGCGCCGCGGCCGAGCAAGGCCCGCGGCTGGAGAACGGCGGGCACGTGCAAGACGTGATGCACCATCTGCTGCGCACGCACTCCCCGCCGGCCCGCGGGCAGATGAACCGCGCCATCCCCGCCGTGCTCCGCATCCGCGTGGGCGCCGACGGTGCGCCGGAGATGGTGGACGTCGCGCGCCTCACCGGCGACGCGGAGCTCGACGAGTACCTGGTTCCCCTCGCCTTCGAGATGCGCTTCCAGCCCGCGCGCCTGGGCGGAGCTGCGGTTCCCTCGTGGGTTTCCATGCCGCTCACGCTCGAGTGGCACTGACACGTCCTCAACACTCCACCCATTCCGTTCCCCAATGCCCACTCCATTGATCGCATCCGTCCTGGCGCTCGTCCATCTCTCCGGCGCCCCCGCGGCGCACCGTCCCGCGGAGTACGTCCGCTCCGTCGTCCAGGCAGCCCGCCCGGCTGCGGACGACACCGTGCCGCTCGCGCTCGCCGCCCAGGTGGTGCGGTATCTCCAGGAGAACGGCGTGATGCAGCCTACCGGGCGCCTCATCTTCTGGACCGACACGGCTCGCACGGAGCTGCACATGCAGCTCGCCGGCAGCAACGTCGCGCCCGAGGTCGCACGCGGGCTCCGCCCCATCGTGGAGCAGTACGCCGCGGCCTGGCCGGGCAGCGGCCCCATCCGCGCAGCCATCCGCCTGGACGCTCCCGACGCCTACCTCGTGGACCCGCCGCTGAAGATGTACCGCACGGCGGCCGCGCCGGAGGTCTCGAACGTCCGCCACGTGCAGGACCTGATGCGGCAGATGCTCGACATCCACTCGCCCACCGCGCCCGAGCGGGCGTATCGGCCCATCCCGGCCCTCCTCTCCATCCGCGTGGGGGCGGACGGCAGCCCGGAGATCGTGAACGTCACCCGCCTCACGGGCGACCCGGAGCTGGACGACCTGCTGATCCCCCTCGCATATGAAATCCGGTTCCGCCCCGCCCACCTGAACGGCCATGGCGTCGCGGTGTGGGTGAGCATCCCGTTGAACATGGAGTTCGCCGGCTGAGGCTTTCCCTTCGACGAGAACGGCCGTGGCGCCTCAAGAGGTACCGCCGTGCGGTTCTCCCTCTCAACCTGACCTTCAATGCACTCGGCTGCACCGATGATCACGATTCTCCTCCTCTCCGCCATAAGCACGTCCTGGCCTGCTGCGCACGCATCCGCCGCCCGCGATACGCAGCTCGCCGACACGGTTCCCGGTCTCCGCGAAACGGGATCGCTCGCACTCGGGGCCGCCGCGGTGCGCTACCTCCACGAGAAGGGCGTGGAGCATCCGGACGGGCGGCTTCAGTTCTGGACAGATTCCGCGGGCGGCCCTGTCCACGTGCAGCTCGCCGGCGGCACGCTCTCGGACGAGGCGGCCGCGGGTCTCGTCCCGCTGGTGCGGCAGCACGTGGCGGCTTGGCCGGAGAGGGGCCCCATCCGCGTCGCCATACGCCTGGACGTGGCCGACGCCTACCTCACCGACCCGCGCACGCCCGCCCCACACGAGGTGGAGCAGCTCCCGGCGATGACGAACCCCCGTCACGTGAGGAACATCATGCTCCTCATGCTGGACGCCCATTCGCCCGTGGAGGGCTCCCCTCGGCGGCGTTCATCGCCCGCGGAGCTGCTCATGCGCGTGGGCCCGGACGGCATCCCCACGATCGTGGAGGTCAAGCGCCTCACCGGCGATCCGGAGCTGGACGAGTACCTTCTCCCTCTGGCGTACGAGGCGCGGTTCGAGCCCGCGCGGGTGAACGGCCAGCCCGTCACCGTGTGGGTGACCGTCCCCCTGAACCTGAACTTCGACAGGTGAAGCACGGCCGCGCTCCAGCTTAGCGCGGGGAAACGGCAGATGAGGGCGTGCGACGCGGGATGCGACGTACGCCCTAGTCGCATCTACCGGTGTCGGTGCCTCGGATTGGACGAGCGGCCGTGGACGAGCGCCGACGGGCGATTTCGCCACGCAGCGCGCCTCGGTAGATTGGCGGGGAGTAGGGCGCCGGCCCCCGCGCGCCCGCGATCCACACGCCGACCTCGATCATGCCCCAGCTTCCCAGCCGCGAAGACGCCCTGGCGCTCGTGCACGAGCACGTGCAGAGCGAGTCCCTGCGCCGCCACATGTACTCGGTGGAGGCCGCCTGCCGCGCCTATGCCCGCAAGTTCGGCGAGGACGAGGAGCTGTTCGGCTTAGCCGGCCTGGTTCACGACTTCGACTACGAGCGGTTCCCGGACGAGCACCCTCTGCCCGGCGTGGCGATCCTGCGCGAGCGCGGCTACCCGGACGAGGTGGTGCACGCTGTGCAGGCGCACTACGCCGCGCGCACGGGCGTGCAGCCCGAATCTGTGCTGGACCGCACCCTCTGCGCCTGTGACGAGGTCACGGGCCTGGTAACCGCGGCCGCGCTCGTCCGCCCCTCGCGCTCGGTCATGGACCTGGAAGCCAAGTCCGTGCTGAAGAAGTTCAAGGACCGCGCGTTCGCCGCCGGCGTGGACCGCGAGGAGGTGCAGCACGCCACCGAGCGCCTGGGCGTGGACCTCAAGGACCACGTCCAGTTCGTGATCGAAGCCATGCGCGGCGTCGCCCCGGCGCTCGGCCTCGAAGGCACGCCGGCCTGACACGGCGGTTGCGTGCGGCTCGCTGTCACAGCTCCGAACCGCGCGTGACCGTCGGGAGCAGCCCACGAAGGTGGGCTTCGTGCCGTCGTAGCCCGCGGGTTTACCCGCCAGGGCGATGCCGCCGGGCTGGACCCGCCGGCTCGCTGCCGAGCGCCGACATCGGACGCCGTGCATCTCCCGAAACAAGAAGCCTCCCCGGACGCGAACGTCGGGGGAGGCTTCTCCGCACCTTGAGCAGCCTGCGGCTACTTCGGCAGGCGGTAGCCGAGGACGTCGGCCTTGGGGTACGTGCTGACCTTCACCTGATTGCTCTGGTTGCCGCCCAGCACGCTGATGCGGTCGCCCTGCGTCTCCAGGTAGAACGCCACGTGGCCGGACGTGGGGCTGGTGCCGCGCTTGAACACCACCACGCAGCCGTGTACGGGCGGGCTCACCTCCTGGCCCCAGCCCAGCCACGAGCGCGCGTTGGCCTCGCCGCTGCCCTTCACGCCCGCCTGCTTCATGCACCAGTTCACGAACGACGAGCACCACGCCGTCTCGTCGTCGGTGGCGCGTAGCGAGGTGCACGCCGCGTACTCCACGATGCGGGGGTTGTTCTTGGCGCCCTCGTACTCCTTCACCCCGATCTCGCCGTGCGCGGCCGAGAGCCAGGCGAACTCCTTCCCGCCGGACGGCGCGGCCGCGGGCTGCCCCTGCGGTTGGGCGGCGGCGGCCTCGCTGGCGAACTTCGCCGAGATCCAGCCCGTCACGGCGGCCGCGCGAACCTGGAACCACGCGCCGTCAGGAGACGTGTCCACCTTCTCCACCTTCGAGCCCTGCGGAAGCTGCACCAGCACCTTCGCGTCGGTGCTCGCCGTCTCGCGCACGTTGAGCGTGGACGCGGTGGTCGTGAGCGTCACCGCGGGCGCCTCCACCGCGTACTGCGCGGAGATCCAGCCCGTGACCGGCAGGTCCACGGTGCCCGCGCGGATCTGGAACCACTGCCCGTCGGGCGAAGCCTCCAGCTTCTGCACCCGGAAGTTGCGGGGCAGCTGAATGAGCACCTTGGCATCTTTGCTGGGGGTCTCACGGACGTTGAGCGTGCTGGCGTTGACGGCGAGCGTAGACATGCGGTGCTCCTGAGGCGGGGAGGATGATGCGGGGCCGCGATCTGGCGGCGGTTCCGCGTGGATGAGCGTGAGATGCAGCAACGGGCGGGAGATGGCACTCTCCGCGGGGCAATCACCGTACCGCCTGAGGCTCACTGCGCTGTTTCTACATAAGTCTTTGATACTACGTAGGTTAGTTCGGCAGATGGCGTCCGGCGAAGCGGTCCGGCAGCGCCGGTTCCGAGACATCGGTTTCCCATCTGGGACAGCGGTGCCCCACCACGTTTGGCGGATGCGGTTCAGGCGTTGACGCCGTTGATCTTCCCCCACTCGGCCTTCAACCGCTCCAGCAGGAGCGCGACGGGCGAGCCGGGGATCGCGGCGTACTCCGCGCGGTCTTCCAGGATGAACTTGATGAGCACGAAGCAGATGGTCGCCGCGCCCACGCGCTCCAGCCGCGCGAGCTGCGACGGATCGTCGAACCAGAGCGTGGTCGCCATCCCCTCGGCCTTCTGCGCTTCGGCCACCAGCTTCGGGTTGGGCCGCAGCCAGGGATACTTCGCGAACAGCTTGGGGCGGCTCTCCTCCAAGCCGTAGATGAGGCACGCCATCCGCCGGTGATCGAACCGCTTGTCCTGGAATACGTTGTCGTAGATGAGCCCGCGGATGCGCTTCATGAACACCGACGAGGTCAGCGCCAGCATCGACGCGGCACGCAGCTCCGCCATCCCCGCCGCTTCGGCCACGGTGAGGTTGCGGATGTCCTTCCACAGGTGCTCGATGTGGATCTGGCTCCGCGCCGCGGCGGCGCCCATCACGACCCGATGCCGCAGCCACGCCAGCCCCGCGACCGTGCCCAGCGCCAGCAGGGCAGGGACGACGTACAGCAGCCAGTCGTGCAGGCCGCCCTTCCAATGTTGCCGGGCGTTCCCGGCCAGCACCGAGAGCGATCCGGCCGCCAGCGCGAACAGCAGCCAGCCGAGGATGCTGACCATGCGGATGGTCACCCACCCCGGCTTCCGCGCCGGCGGGTAGGTGAACAGCGACTCCTGGCGCGGGCTGGTGTCGGAGATGAGCAGCGTTGCCGCCGCGCCGCGGTTGTACGCCAGCACCAGGCTGTCCACGCCCTGGTTGTCGTAGATGCCGCCGTCCATCAGCGGCAGCCCGCCGTCGAACATCGGGCCGAGCTTCTGGCGCGCCTCGTCCAGCGGGAAGTCCGCCGGCCAGGCGAAGTCGTCCGGGAAGCGGATGGGCTCGAACGCGCCGGGGAAGCACGACGAGGCGGCCACGATGTCGGCCAGGCGGACGTGGTCGGCCACGTCGCGGCGCATCCACACGTTGCCGTTGCCTATCCTCGCCTGCGCGTTGTCGCTGCGCCGGAAGCGGAAGTCCACGCCCGTGCGGAACTCCGTGCTGTTGAAGATCATCTCGCGCAGCGGCAGCCGCGCGTCGAACAGCTCGCCGAACTTCCGGTCGCCCAGGAAGTCCGGCGCCGCATAGATCCTCGCCGCGGACCGGATCAGGCTCGGCCACTCGAGTTCGCCGTGCCGCCGGTGCCCCGCCACGTGCCGCAGCGCCTCGCGGATCACGTTCGTCCGCAGCAGGAACGCCCGGAACCCCTCGCTGAACTCCCCGAACGCCTTCCCGTCCAGCACCGACACCACCCACGCCGCCCCCACGATGCTCCCCCCGGACACCGTCGAAAGCGCCGCCACACTGGGCAGCAGCCCCACGCCGTGCAAGAAGCCGAGGACGCCCAGGTGGAAGCCAGCCGCACGGTACCCGCCGCCGGAGAGCGAGAGGGCGATGTCGCCGAGAGGGCGCGCAGGCGTAGGCTCCGGCGGCGGCTGGGCGGTGCCGGGCGCAGACGTGGCGTCGTCGGAGCCATTAGCGAAGCCGACGGCGGAGATCTCCGGGGCGGGAGCGGAGTCAATCATGGGCTGACGCTCAGGGAGGGGGCGGGGGACAGGATGCGTAAGTGGCGCCTGAACGGCGCGTGGGTCGCTAACCGGATACCCGATCGCGCGCAATTCATGCGATTTCCCGTTCCCTTGGGCGCAGGATCGGACCCAGGACCTCGCCTATAGCAGAGGCGTGGGCAATAAC
>DASRQW010000198.1 GCA_035696245.1 Longimicrobiaceae bacterium
CACGGGTACTGCGGAACGGCGCGCCCGCCGCATCCTCGGCCTATCAGCGTCCCCATTGCCGGAAACCCTCCCGGCGACCATCGTCCCGCCTCTCGCATCCCGCCCGACCTCGACCCGCTGACCCGCCGACGAGTCGTTGCCGGTGATCGCGCGGCTTGAACCGACGACGCGCCCGCGTTCGAGTTTCGCGACCGCGAGTCTCGCTCGCGTAACAGAACCTCTTCCGATCTACATCTTCTCTCGCCATCCGAGCGGCGGTGGCGGTATCATCCTCTGGGCGGCCTGTGCCCGCGTCCGGCGAGCCGGGGTGCCGCCCCGCGCGCGCGCGGTGGGCGAGATGTCGGCGTTGGCGGCCTGATCCTCGCGGCACGCGGTTTCCGTTCCCGGCGCGCGAGCAGGCGCGGGAACGAGTTGCGGGCCTCACCCCCACGTACCGCCACACATTGACCGACCGAGCCCGAATGCCGACCACGCCGGGGGACCTGGAGCCCCTGTTCCGCAGCTACTTCGCCGACCGCCGCTTCGTGGTGGTCTCCAACCGCGAGCCGTACGAGCACCGCTGGTCGCAGGAGGTGGGCGAGGTCGACGTGAGGCGCCCCGCCGGCGGCCTCACCTCGGCGCTCGACCCGCTCATGCAGGCGCTGGGCGGCACGTGGGTCGCCTGGGGCAGCGGCGAGGCCGACGCCGCCGTGGTGGACCGCGACAACCGCGTGCGGGTGCCGCCGGAGAACCCCAGCTACAACCTGCGGCGCGTGTGGCTCACGCACCACGACATCCACCGCTATTATCTGGGCTTCTCCAACCAGTTCCTGTGGCCGCTCTGCCACCTGCGGCCGGACCTGACGCGCATCCGCTCGCGCTACTGGGAGCGCTACCGCCGCATCAACCGCCGCTTCGCCGAGGCCGTGCTGGAAGAGGTTCGCGAGCGCGAAGCCGTGGTGTGGGTGCAGGACTACCACCTGGCGCTGGCGCCGCACCTCATCCGCTCGCGGCGTCCGGACATCTCGCTCGCGCACTTCTGGCACATCCCCTGGCCGCCCATCGACATCTTCCGGCTGGCGCCGCAGGCCAACTACCTGCTGCGCGGCCTGCTGGCGAACGACCTGATGGGCTTTCACCTGCCCGGCTTCAGCGACAACTTCCTGCGCTGCGCCCGCCGCATCGCCGGTGCGACGGTGGACTGGGAGGCGCGCACGGCCACGCTCAACGGCCACACGTGCCATGTGGAGTCGTTCCCCATCTCCATCGACGTGGACCAGTTCCGCGCCGCGGCCTCCGCGCCCGGCGTGGAGGAGCAGATGGAGCGGCTGCGCGAGCGCTACGCGCCGGCCGGCGGGTTCATCGGCGTGGGCGTGGACCGGATGGACTACAGCAAGGGCCTGCCGGAGAAGTTCAAGGCCATCGAGATGCTGCTGGAGCGCTACCCGGAGTTCCGCGAGCGCTTCACCTTCATCCAGGTCGCCGTTCCCAGCCGCAGCGACATCGAGGCGTACGACGACCTCACGCAGAAGGTCGACCGGCAGGTGTGGGAGATCAACGACCGCTTCGGCACCGAGCGGTGGCGGCCCATCCATCTGCTCAAGCAGTCGCTGCCGGCCGACCGCCTGGCCGTGCTCTACCGCCTGGCCGACGTGTGCATCGTCAGCTCGCTGCAGGACGGGATGAACCTGGTGGCCAAGGAGTTCGTGGCCAGTCAGGTGGACCGCAGGGGCGTGCTGCTGCTCTCCTGCTTCACCGGCGCCGCCGAGGAGATGGGCGAGGCATCGCTCATCAACCCGTACGATCCGGAGGGCTTCGCGCTGCACATCCGCGCCGCGCTGTCGCTCCCGCCCGAGCAGCGCCGCGAGACCATGGACCGGCTGTCCGCCAACCTGCGCACGATCTTCGACTGGATGGGCGAGGTGTTCACCCGGTGGGGCCAGATCGCCGCCACGCAGCCGGTGATGCCCATGGAGCGCCTGATGGAGCTGGAGTTCGGCGCCGAGCCCGACGAGGACCGCGACTCCGATCACGACGACTGACCTCGTCCATTTTCGATAGATGCACGAGCGGCTTCCCCCTTCCGGCGGAAGCCGCTCGCGCATCATCACCTCTCGCCCACCACGGACGATCTGACGCCACCCGCAGTCTGCGCCGATGCGGATCCGTCGAACCGATGTCCAAAGATACAGGAGACGGAGGCGGGCTTTTGTGCCGTCGGAGTGCGGGCTCATCGCTCCGGTCGACGCGCGGGCAGCCCCAATGTTGCGCGCTTCACCCGCTCGCCTCTCATCCGCGCACCGACTTTTCCGACCACGAGGTATCGGCCCGATTCACCCGCTGCTCCATTCCGTCCGACGGGATCCTGCACTGCCGCGCGCCAACACCTTCGCGCTCACTCCTCCGGCGTGTAGCGGTCGAACGGGATCGACTCGGCTGCCAGGATCCCGGCCAGGCGCTCGAAATCTTCCGGAAGCGTCTCCAGTGCCAGGCTGCACCGCGCGTGGGCGGCCGGCGGAGCGGGGATGGGCTCGGCGGGGACGCCTGCGTCGCGCGCCACGTCCTCGGCCCAGAGCGCGTGGTGGGTGGTCGCGAAGGTGAAGATGGTGCGCGCCATGGATTTCCCCTGCGTGAACGAGGACGGCGAGGTCCCTTGCGCCCCGGGCGGCGGGGCGGCTAGACTGCGCGGCCACGTCCGCCGACCCAGTCCCGCAACCCGCCGCGACCCGCCGTGCACTTCCCCCCCGTAGCCGAGCAGATGGACGCGATCCGCCAGGGAGCCCTGGAGATCGTGCCCGAAGAGGAGCTGGTCCGAAAGCTGGAGCGCTCGGCCGCCTCCGGTCAACCGCTGGTGGTTAAGCAGGGCTTCGACCCCACCCGCGCCGACCTGCACGTGGGGCATGCTGTCTCGATCCGTAAGCTTCGAACGTTTCAAGAGTTGGGGCACGACGTCGTGTTCGTGGTGGGCGACTACACCGCCCTCATCGGCGATCCCACCGGGCGCAGCGAGCTCCGGCCGCAGCTCACGGAAGAAGAGGTGGAGGCCAACGCGCGGACGTACCAGGAGCAGGTCTTCAAGATCCTGGACCCGGCGAAGACGCGGGTGGAGCGCAACAGCACCTGGCTCAAGCCCATGCGCCTGGCGGACGTGCTGAAGCTGACCTCGCACTACACCGTGGCGCGCATGCTGGAGCGCGACGACTTCCAGAAGCGCTACGCCGAGAACCGCCCCATCTCCGTCGTCGAGTTCATGTACCCGCTCATGCAGGGGTACGACTCGGTGGCCCTGAAGGCCGACGTGGAGCTGGGCGGGTCGGACCAGAAGTTCAACCTGCTGGTGGCGCGGACGCTCCAGGAGCGGTACGGCCAGGCGCCGCAGGTGTGCCTGCTGATGCCGCTGCTGCGCGGGACCGACGGCGTGCACAAGATGTCGAAGTCGTACGACAACTACGTGGGGCTGGCCGACCCGCCCCAGCAGCAGTACGGGCGGACGATGTCGATCCCCGACGACGTGCTGGAGGAGTGGTGGACGCTGGCCTCCGGCGTGGGGCCGGCGGAGCTTGCGGCGGTGAAGGAGCGCATCTCCGCCGAGCCGTACCGCACCAAGCGCGAGCTGGCCGCCCGCATCGTCGCCACGTACCACGGTCCCGAAGCCGCCGAAGCCGCCGCCGCGGAGTTCGACCGCATCTTCCGCGAGCACGCGCTGCCCGACGAGGTGCCGCTGGTGGAGGTGCACCCAGGCGACGAGACGCTCGCGGCGGCAGACGGAATGGTGGGGCTGCCGCGCCTGCTGGTGCGCGCCGGGCTTGCCGCCTCGAACGGCGCGGCCATGCGGCTGATCGAGCAGGGCGCCATCAGCGTGGCGGGGGAGAAGGTCACCGCGCGCGACGCAACGGTGCCGGCCACGGGCGAGGTGGTGCTCCAGAAGGGCAAGCGCCACTTCGCGCGGGTCCGGTTCCTGGCCTGAGCGGGTCCTAAGTGGCGGGTAACGCGCGTGCCCCGGCGTGCGGAGAGACGGCCGCGGACCGCGGCCGCGGAACCGCAAGACGGGCGCGCGGAGGCGGGAGGGGTTGTGCCGCATCCGCTTAGCGGCCGGCGTGCAGGGACGCGTCCCTGCGCCGGCGAACCGGGGCCGACGAGTGGAGGGAGGAACAGCCCATGGGAGCCCATAACCGGCTAGGCCGCAACGGAGTGCCGTGCTTGACACGGGCTGGCGTGCTCGCTACAATGCGAAGTTCCCGCCGCACGAGCACGCTTCCGAAGGCCCCTCGGGCCAACCCCGGTCTCGCATGTGCGGCGGGCGCATGCTTACGAACGTTCGTTCGGGCCAGCGGCGGTGGCACTCTCCACACCGCTGCGCCGGGCGCGCCGGCCCCATGGAGGGGACGTGCTCGCGGCCCGTCTTCCAGACATCCACGCAGTGGCGGTTCTGCGCAAGCTTGGTTCCCACCGCTTCCCCGCCCGGGGGAGCGCCGTTGTCCCTGAAGCCGGCATCCAGAAAGGAGGATCGCACCGCGGTTAGGGTCGAGATGGAGCAGTCCCGGCATACCCGTCCCAGCGAGGGACGGGCCGGTCTTCCTCCAACCGAACGTCTGAAGTCAACCCTGGAGAATCCATGATGAAGAACATTCGTTGGATGTGCGCGCTCGCGCTGGCGCTGTTGGCGCCAGGGCAGCTGCTCGCACAGTCGGGCGGCAACGTTGCGGGGCGCGTCACCGACGCGGCCAGCAAGCAGCCGCTGGCGAACGTGCAGGTGATCGTGGCGGGAACGGCCCTGCAGGGCCGCACGGGCCCCGACGGCTCGTACACCATCCGCGGCGTGCCCGCCGGCCGTGCCGAGGTGCGCGTGGCGCGCCTGGGCTACTCGGGCGGCACCCGTGCAGTGACCGTGGCCGCCGGCCAGACGGTGACTGCCAACTTCGAGCTCGCCAGCAGCACCATCGGCCTCGACGTGCTGGTCGTGCAGGCGAGCGGTGAGGCCGCCCGCCGCCGCGAGCTGGGCAACTCGGTCGCGACGGTCTCGACGGCGAACGTCGAGATGGCCGCCGTGCAGAGCTTCAGCCAGCTGGTCGCCGGCCGCGCCCCGGGCGTGGTCGTCCTTCCCAGCTCGGGCCAGCTCGGCGCCGGCTCGCGCATCCGCATCCGCGGCAACAACTCGGTGTCGCTGGGCAACGACCCGCTGCTCATCATCGACGGCGTGCGCGTGGACAACGAGTCGTTCTCGTCCGGCCTGTTCACCGGCGGGCAGAGCACCTCGCGCTTCGAGGACATCAACCCCGAGGACATCGAGAACGTCGAAATCCTGAAGGGCCCGGCCGCCGCGGCGCTGTACGGCACCGCCGCCGCCAACGGCGTGATCCAGGTCACGACCAAGCGTGGCCGCGCCGGCCACCCGACCGTGCGTGCGCACAGCGAGTTCGGCACGCAGAAGCAGATGGTCACCATCCCGAACAACTACCGCGCCATCGGCCACACGGCCGCCGGCGTGAAGACCCGCATCTGCACCTTCGCCGAGCGTGCCTCGGGCGCGTGCGTCGCGGTGGACTCGCTGTACAGCTACAACCCGCTGCGCAGCTCGCTCACGCCCTTCCAGACGGGCGCGACCACCAACCTTGGCGCGAGCGTCTCGGGCGGCAGCGAGAACGCCACGTACTTCGTCTCCGGCGAGAACGAGCACGGCGTGGGCGTGCAGCACCCGAACCACCTGACGCGCACCAACGTGCGCGCCAACCTGACCGGCCAGGTCGGCTCGCAGCTGCGCCTGACGGCCAACACCGGCTTCGTGCAGAGCAACATCGAGCTGCCGCAGGCCGACAACAGCGCCGCGGGCCCCGTGCTCAACGGCCTGCTGGGCGACCCGTCGCCCGGCGTGGTGGCGGCCAACGGCGGCTACCGTCCGCCCACGACCGCGTTCAGCCTCATCGCGTGGGAGAACCGCGAGCAGCTGAACCGCTTCACCGGCAGCACCAACGCCGACTACCGCCCGCTCAGCTGGCTGTCGCTGAACGGCACCGTGGGCGTGGACGTGAGCAACCGCTTCGAGGGCAGCTTCGTGGCCCCGGGCACCGTGGGCGCCTTCGTGGACGGCTTCCGCGAGCAGTACCGCAACGTGACGACGACCTTCACTGCCAACGGCGGCGGCACCGCCACCAAGGGCATCCTGAAGAACCTCATCTCGACCACGTCGGCGGGTGTGCAGTACACGTCGGAGAACTACAACGAGACCTACGCCGAGGCAGAGGTCATCGCCCCGGGCACGCGCACCGCGCTCGTCCCCGGCGACGTGAGCGAGGGCGTGGCCCCGAACAAGCTCTTCGGCGCGTACGCCACGGAGCAGCTGGCCCTGAACGACCGCCTCTTCATCACCGGCGGCCTTCGCGGCGACCAGAACAGCGCGTTCGGCACCAACATCGGCTTCGTGACGTACCCGTCGCTGACCGCCTCGTGGGTGGTCAATGAGGAGCCGTTCTTCCCGAAGGTCGACGCCATCAGCAACCTCCGCCTGCGCGCGGCCTACGGCAAGTCGGGCCTGCGTCCCGGCCGCCTGAGCTCGGTGCGCACGTACGGCACCGTCAACGCGGCGCTCGGCTCGTCGAACATCGTGCCCGGCTTCGTGGTGAGCAACGCCGGTAACCCGGACCTGCGGCCCGAGGTCACGCGCGAGATCGAGTTCGGTGGCGACCTCGGCTTCTTCGCCGACCGCCTCACGTTCGAGGCCACGCACTACAACAAGAAGTCGCACGACGCGCTGATCAGCCGTCCGCTCCCGCCGTCGGTCGGCGGCCCGGGCTCGCAGTTCTTCAACCTCGGCAGCGTGCAGAACATCGGCAACGAGTTCGCGCTGCGGGCCGAGGCGATCAAGCGTGACCGGATCGGCGTGGACTTCAACATCAACTACAGCACCAACACCAACAAGCTGCTGACGTTCGGCGACACGAGCATCACGCCGATCATCTTCGGCCTGGGTGCCAACACGCAGCGTCACCAGCCCGGCTTCCCGCTGGGCGGCTACTGGCAGCCGGCGTACAAGTTCGCCGACGCCAACAACGACGGGCTGATCCAGCTCGCCGAAGTGCAGCTGCTCCCGGCCGACCAGCAGACCGACCCGAAGACCAACTCCACGTACTTCGGCTCGCCGTTCCCGAAGCGCGAGGCGTCGTTCAGCACCGACATCCGCCTGGCCCGCTTCATCCGCGTCTCGGGCCTGCTGGACTACAAGGGCGGCCAGAAGCTGCTGAACTTCACCAACATCAACCGCGACGCCAGCAACACCCTCGGCTTCTCGGCCACGCGCCAGGTCCCCGGCGCCGCGACCCTCGAGCAGCAGGCCGCCGTCCAGGCGCGCCGCCTGTTCGGCACGGCCGCGGGCTTCTACGAGGACGCGACGTTCTGGAAGCTGCGCGAGGTGTCGGTGAGCC
>DASRQW010000199.1 GCA_035696245.1 Longimicrobiaceae bacterium
TGGAGGCGATCAGGCCGCCGCCGTCGTAGATGATGCGGCCGGCCTCGTTGCCCATGAGGTTCGAGTACAGGTAGGCGACGCCGAACGCGCGCGAGCCCTCGATCACGAACCGCTGGCGGACCGCGAACTTGGCGAACGCGAAGTGGCTCGCCGACGGATTGCAGATGATGTCGACGCCGCGGAGCGCGAGGTCCATGCCCGGCCGGTTCGCGACCCACGCGTCCTCGCAGATCTCGAACCCGATACGCACGTCGCCGACCTCGAACACGAGGTCCCCGATCGGATAGCGCCGGATCGCGCCCTCCTCGTCGGTCCGCTCGAGCACGTCGACCTCGCCCGCCGGCCACGGCTTGAACCAGCGCGGCTCGTAGTGGATGCCGTCGCCGGCCAGGAAGCGCTTGGCCACGAAGCCCAGGATCTTGCCATCCGCGATCATGCACGCGGTGTTGAACAGCGCGTTCCGGTACGGCACCGGCATGCCGACGGAGACGACCATCCCCTCGGTCGCGGGCAGAATCTCTTGCAGCACCCGCCACGACATCTCCGGCACGCCGGGGCCGTGGAACGCGTCCTCGCACCCGTAGCCGGAGATGCACAGCTCGGGAAAGCAGCAGATGGATACCTTCTGCCGCCGCGCCGCCTCCAGCGCCTCCAGGATGTTGCGCTTGTTCTGCTCCCACGCCAGCGGCGTCTGGTTCACCACCGCCGCCGCGACTTTTATCAGCTTCAAGGTGCCTCCAGCCCAACGACGGGCGGTTGAAACCGCAGCAACGATCGCGCAAAGTCCCCCTGCGGGGACTAACCCCGGAACCTCCGACGAGGCTGAGCCGCGGACGCGCCCCGAACCCCAAACCCTCTCCCGCTTGCGGGGGAGGGTGCGAGCCTAAGCGAGCGGGAGGGGGCGCCTCAGATCGCCCGCGGCGTGCCGATCACCCGCGCCTCCGCGTCCACGCTCGCGAGGCGGGTCCAGTCGAGGCGGACGTGGCGCGGGTTGAGGTGCTTGCGGCGGCCGACCTTGCTCTCCGGCCGCCCATCTACCTCCACGATGTCGGCGGTGAAGTCGAAGTCGCTGAGCAGGCCGTTGGTGCCGCCGTTGTGCCCCAGCAAACTGCTGCCGATGCCGTACGCCGTGACCGGCAGCCCCAGTGCCTCGAACTGGCGGATCTTCGCGGGATGGAAGCCGCCGCTCACCACGATGCCCACGTCGCCGAAGCCCTCGCGGTGCAGCTCCGCGCGCAGCTTGCGCACCAGGTGCGGGTTCACGCCCGTCAGCTTCGCGCGCCCGAACAGCTCCGGATCGCTGATGAGCGAGCTGTCGATCAGCCGCTCGCTGGTGTCCACGCGCACGGCCGAGAGCGCGCCGGGCCCGAACTCCGCCTGCATGGCGCGGGCGACGGCGAGCGAGGTCGCCACCACGTCGTTGTCGTAGTCCACTAGAGAGACGACGGCCACGCCCGGCTCCTCTGCGCGCACGTAGCGGGCGAAGGCGAGCGTGGCGGCCACCGTGTCGCCGCCGAACGCCGCGATCATTCCGTGCGGCATGGTCCCCACGCCGCGCGCGCCCCACCACGCGCCGCCCGCGTCGCTGCTCACGCTGCTGGCGCCGCCCACGAGCGCCGCGTACCCGTCGGCCACCTGCCGCCGCCAGTCGCCGTGCCGCGCGGCCATGAAGATGACGGGCTTGCCGTTCGCCGCAGTGATCGCCGTGCTGGTGTTGGACGCGACGAGCGTCCGGTCCGCCAGCACGCCCAGCACCGGCGTCTCCAGGTGCGCGAAGGCGCGGTAGCGGCCGGAGATGAACATCACCGTCTCCCACTGCTCCGCGCCTTCGGTGTTGATGGCGTCGCCGTCCATCAGCGTGTGCACCTCCAGGTCGCGATGGTCGTATCCCTCGGCCACCTGCGTCTGGAGCAGGCGGATCACCTCGTACACGCCGGCCACCGTGCCCGTCTGCTTGGCGAAGACCTGCATGGTGACGACGGGGTCCAGGTCCGTGTGGCGCAGCGTGTTGGCCGTCCGCACGAAGTAGCGGTCGGAGAGCCAGCCGGTGCGGATGCGCGGGTCGAACTGGAACAGCTCGGCCGGGAAGCGGGCGAGCTGATCGTGCAGCGTGTCGGCGCGCGCCGGGCCAGTGGTCTCCAGGCTGGCCATCTCCAGGACTGTGCTCATGCGTGCACCGGAGGCGATTCCGCCGTGGCGGAGATGAATACGGACAGGGTTGTTCTCCTACTGAGAACAAAAGATGGCGGGCGAAGCCGCACCGCCTCGTTCTCACAACGAGAATACTCTTTCACCCGCGCCCCGTCAAGGACGTCCAGGGCAGGCGCATGGAAACTTCGAGCCGTGCGGCGATCACGCGCGGGCGGAACGCGAAGATCTGCGGATCGACCCCCGGCCCGCTCGACTCGCGCACGCTCCCCGTCGGCTCCACGATGGCCGAGCGTACGGACGACACCACGCGGCGGAAGTTGGGCCGGTGCAGCGGGCGCCCAGCCACGGCCTCGAACGCGCCCTGCAACTCGTCGAGCGTGAAGCGGTCGCCCACCAGCGCCTGCATCACGCGCGGCACGTACTTCAGCTTGCCGCGCAGGCGGCCCAGCGCGTCCGCCATCATCTCCCGGTGGTCGAACGCCATCGCCCGTCCCAACATCTCCTGTCCCGACGCCCCAGGTTCGGGAGATGCGGACCCGGCAGATGCCGCCTCGGGAGATGACGAGCCGGGCGATGCGGATTCGTTCCATCCGTCCGAGGACGCTTCGGTAGATGCGGGCTCGTCCGAAGCGGAGCCGGCCCACGCACGGCTGAGCGGCGCATCGACTGACGGAAGCTTCACGCGCCCCCATTTGTCGCGGTGGGCTTCCTCCAGCAGGCCGGCGTCGAAGAGCAGGCGGTGGCGTTCGGCGACCAACTCCTCGTTCCACTTGCCGGAGTCGGAGCCGAACGCGCGCTCCACGCGCTCCGTCCGCTCCGCGGCCTCGACGCCGCCCGCCGCGGCCCACCGCATAAGCGCCGCGCGTGCCGATGCGGCGGCGGTGCGCCCGCGGATACCGCGCAGATCTTCCCACGGCAGGTAGTCGTACACGCCGGCCCACGCGGCGCTGGCGGAATCCTCGCCGTCGTCGGGCGCCAGGTCGCGGCCTTCTTTGCGCATCAGCGCGAGATGGGCAGTGGTGACCACCCGCGCGCCGCGCTCCACCCATCGCCCGGCTTCCGTGTCCCACCGGCCTGCGAACTGGCGCGGGTCGCGGCCCAGGCGGCCGTACGTGCCCAGCTCCTCCACGAATCCCGCATCGTCCTGCCCCGTCTCTTCCCGCAGCTCGCGCCGCGCCGCCGCGCGCGAGTCCAGGTCCGTGCGCGCATCCACGAAGCCGCCCGGCCACGCGTCCAGCCCGCGGAAGGGCTCGCGCCCGCGCACAACCAGCAGCGCGTGCAGCGACGCCGTCTCGGCGTCGAGTGCGAAGCCCAGCACGTCGGCGGTCCAGCTGAACGGGTCGTAGCCGGACGCGTCGTACTCGGTCGCCCAGGCGGGCAGGTCGCGGTACTCGGGGTCGGGCTGCGTCTTCGGCGGCATCGGTATCGGTCTGGAGGGGCGGCGGCGCGGCCCCGGCGGCGGCAAGAAGCGTGTCAGCCGCGCCGGCATCGTACCGGAGGAACTGGGGAGATGCGCCGGCGTGCATCGCATCTCCCGTCCCGCCGCCAATCTCGCCCGCGGACGGCGGCGGGGGCAATAGACGCGAACCGCCATCCACCGGAAGCGGCGGATGGCGGACAGGCGAAAGCCCGAACCGGCCCAGGTGGCCGTCCGGAACGTTCAGAGCAGCGAAGTATCAATCGATAGTATCAGCAGACACGCGAAGGCCGCGCATCTCCCGCTCAGTCGGGGAGGCCGGCGCCGGTGAGCTGGGCGGGAGCGGGGGGCTTGGCGAGCACCTTCTCCAGGAACTCCACCTTCTCCGCCATGCGCGCGAGGTCGGCTTCCGTGGCGCCCAGGCGGTCCGTCGTGTGGCTCAGGCGCGCCTCGAGCGAGCGCACCAGCTCGGTGTCGCCGCCGCGCGGGTTGCCGGACGAGATGCGCGCCGCCACCGCCTTTGCGAGGGGACGGAAGACGGCGACGCCCGAGCCGAGCACGAGGGCCATCGCGATCAGGTCACCGGGATGCATCATGGGCGGGGCTCCAGGCGAAAGGTCGGTGAGAAGGAGGCGGATGCGTCGCGGAGGAAAGCTGCGGTAGATACGGGCTGAGGCGCCCGGTTTCACATCCGCCAGGCGTCTTCCACGTGGTCGATCACGGGCTCGCCGCCGCCGCGGACGAGCACGGAGACGGCATCGAAGCGGTAGGTGTCGCCGGGCGCGCCGTTGCGCTCGATCCAGGCGCCCGCCACCTGCTGGATCTCGCGGCGCTTCTTCGCGGTGATGGCCTCCAGCGGGTGGCCGAAGCCCAGGCCGGCGCGCGTCTTCACCTCCACGAACGCGACGACCTCGCCGCGGCGCGCGACGAGGTCGATCTCCTTGTGGCCCAGCCGGAAGTTGCGCGCCAGCACCGCCCACCCCGCGGCGGACAGGTGCCGCGCGGCGATCTCTTCGCCGCGGTCGCCGAGGGGCTTGTTGGACATGCGCGGCGGCGGCGGGCTACACCAGCTGCGGGGCGAGCGTGGGCGCCAGCTCGCGGCCGATGGCACCGGCGATGGCCGCGATCTGGTCCATCAGCTCGTCGAACTGGTTGGGGAAGAGCGACTGCGCGCCGTCGCTCATCGCGCGCTCCGGGTCCGGGTGCACCTCGATCATCAGCCCGTCCGCCCCGGCGGCGACCGCGGCGCGCGCCATGGGGATCACCTTGGCGCGGAGGCCCGTGCCGTGGCTGGGGTCGGCGATGATGGGCAGGTGCGAGAGCGAGTGGACCACGGGGATGGCGGTGAGGTCCAGCAGGTTGCGCGTGTGCGTGTCGAAGCCGCGCACGCCGCGCTCGCACAGGATCACCTGCCCGTTGCCCTCGGCCAGGATGTACTCGGCAGAGAGCAGCAGGTCCTTGACGGTGGCGGCCATGCCGCGCTTGAGCAGCACAGGCTTCCCCGCCCGCCCGGCGCGCCGCAGCAGCGAGAAGTTCTGCATGTTGCGCGCGCCGATCTGCACCACGTCGGCATATTCGGCGACCAGATCGAGGCTCTCGGAATCGAGCGCCTCGGTGACGATCGCCATCCCCGTCTCCTCGCGGGCCTTGGCGAGCAGCTTCAGGCCCGCCTCGCCCATGCCCTGGAACGAGTACGGCGACGTGCGCGGCTTGAAGGCGCCGCCGCGCAGGATGGTGGCACCGGCCGCGCGCAGCCGGTGCGCGATGCCCACGATCTGCGCCTCGGACTCGACCGAGCACGGCCCGGCCATCACCACCACGTCGCTGCCCCCGATGCGGGTGCCGTTGGCCAGCTCCACGATGGTGGGCTCGTCGCGCCACTCGCGCGAGACCTGCTTGTACGGCTGCGAGACGTGGATGACCTGCATCACGCCGGGCAGCGACTCGATCCGGTCGGAGTTGACCTTGCCGTCGTTGCCGACCAGGCCGATGGCCGTGCGCTGCTTGCCGGGGATGGGCGCGGCTTCGTAGCCCAGCTCGCGTATGGTGGCGACGACGCCGTCGATCTCCTGCGGCGTCGCGTCGTGTCTCATGACGACCAGCATGTCGGAACCCTGAACTGCGGGCGGAGAGTGAGGTTGCGACCCGGAATCTACGCGCTGAGCCATCTCGCGTCTACGGTTCCGCGCCGCCGCCTCCGCCGTCCGGCGCATGAACCGCGTTCGGGAGATGCGGGGCTGTCGATGGCCGGCCGTGCATCTCCCGTCCCCGCCTCTTCGTCGACGACGATTCAAGTCCAAACCCGCGTCCGGCAACCACGTCGGGTTTCGGGAGATGCGAAGCAGCCGACGCGGTACCGGGCGGCCGCTCGCCGTCTCAGTGCGGCGCGGGCGCTTCGGCGTAGGCGCGGGCGACGGCGGGAGCGAGGAAGAACTGGCGGAAGAGCACGTTCATCCACTTGTCGTCGCCCGCGATGGCGCGGCGGTCGGCTTCGAGCGTGACTTCGCGGGCGGCCTGCTCCGCGGTTTCGCCGCGGGCTTTCGCGGACGCCGTGCCGTTGCAGATGGCCGTGAGCATGCGCGCAACGCGGACCACGTACGAGTCGTCGTGCATCACCGGCCCGTGCCCCGGGACGATGGTGGATGCGCCCAGCGCGGCGACGGAATCCAGCGCGGCGATCCACTCCGCCGGATACGAGTTGAAGGCGAACGGCACAGGCGCCACGACGAGGTCGCCCGTCGCGACGATCTTCTCGTCCGGCAGCCAGACCACGGCGTCGCCGCGCGTGTTGCCGCGGCCGAACCAGCGCAGCACCACCGTCCGTCCGCCGCCGGTGAGCACCAGGCGGTCGCGAAACGCGATCGTGGGCAGCGTCTCGCGGAAGCCGGGCGCCTCCGCCACGTACCGCCCGCCGATGCGGGACGCGCTGGTGAGCGCCGCACGCTCGCTGGGCGAGATTGCGGTGCTGTCCGCGCCCAGCCCCTGCGCCATCAGCCGGCGGAGGCGGGCGAGGAACGCAGGGATGCCCTCCACCTGGCCCGTGCGGTTGTCGCGGCCCAGCGTCGCCAGGTCGGCGCGGGTGTTCTCGTGCGCGATGAACTCCACGCCGGGAAAGCGCTCGCGGTACACCTGGTTGCCCGCGGTGTGGTCGTCGTGCCAGTGCGTGTTGACCACGTAGCGCACCGGCTTGGGGGTGATGCGGCGCAGCGCGCCGATCACGGCAGACGTCGCGGCGCGGGTGAACTGCGCATCCACCACGACCACGTCGCGCTCACGGACGATGAAGACGCTGTTCGACTGCACCGCCAGCGACTCCGGCTCGCGGCGGATCACCGCGTACACGTCCCGCCCGATCCGCTGCACGTCGAACCCCTCGGCCACCGCGGTGCCGCTTCCCCGCCCCGCATCTCCCGCCTGCGCCGCGGCTCTGTGCGACCCCTGCATCAACCCAAGAACCACCACCGCGCCGCTCATCCACCGAGCCGCAATCCGCATCGTGCGGGCGCCCCGCTTCTCATCTCGCATCTGAGAATCCCCTCTCTTTTGTGTCCAAGTCCTGGCCCTCACATCCGCATCTCATCTCCGATCTACGCCAGCGCAGCCGATCCGACATTCGTCCGACGAACCGCATCCGCTTGCACAGTAATGCGTTGCGATAGCCGGATACGTGAAGACGGGCAGCTGCGCTGAAGAAGATGCTTGCGCGTCCCGGAGCAGGAGCTTACAATGTGAATGAGAATCGTTCTCATCCACTTCTCCTGATCTCGGTTGTCCATGCGTCTGCTCGTGCTCGCCGCCGCCGGCTGTGCTCTCTGCGCTGCCTCTCCCGTTCGCGCCGCCACTCGCACCTCCACCCCCACGCCGGCTCCGGCCGCCGCGGTGGACACCACGTCGCGCATCCGCTTCGAGATCCCCGCGCAACCGGTTGCCGACGCGCTGGGCGAGCTGTCGCGGCAGGCGCGCCTTCGCGTGCGGCTGGACGTGCGAGGGGCCGCCGGAGTCCGCTCGAAGCCCGTCTCCGGCTCCTTCACCGCGGCCGAGGCGCTGCGCGTGCTGCTGGCGGGCACCGGCCTGCGCGCCAGCTTCGCGGACGGGCAGACGGCGCTGGTCACGCGCGAGGACGCGGGCACCACCGTGTACGCGCTGACGCCCATCACCGCCGCGGGCGCCCGCAGCCGCGGCTACGCGACGACGCGCACCACCACGGCCACCAAGACCGACACGCCGCTGCGCGACACGCCCCAGTCCGTGAGCGTCGTGCCCCGCGAGCTGATCGCCGACCAGGCGATGCAGGGCATGGCGGACGTCGTGCGCTACGTGCCCGGCATCACCATGGGCCAGGGCGAGGGCCACCGCGACGCGCCCACCATCCGCGGCAACTCGTCGACCGCGGACTTCTTCGTGGACGGCGTGCGCGACGACGCGCAGTACTACCGCGACCTGTACAACGTGGAGCGCGTGGAGGCGCTGAAGGGCTCCAACGCCATGATCTTCGGGCGCGGCGGCGGCGGCGGCGTGCTGAACCGCGTGAGCAAGGAGGCGCAGTGGGCCCCCACGCGCACCCTCACCTTCGAGGGCGGCTCGTTCGGCCACAAGCGCACCATGGTCGATGCGGGCCAGGGCCTGGGCACCGCCGTTGCGGCGCGCGTGAACGGGATGTACGAGCATTCGGGCGGCTTCCGCGACCGCGCGGACCTGGAGCGCTACGGCGTGAACCCCACCCTCGCCGTCGCGCTCGGCGCGTCGACGACGGTGCGCGCGGGCTACGAGCGCTTCCACGACGAGCGGTTCGTGGACCGCGGCATCCCCTCGTTCCAGGGCCGCCCGTCCCAGGCCGGCATCACGACGTTCTTCGGCAACCCGGACGTGAACACGTCGCACGTGAGCGTGAACGCGGCCACGGCGGGCGTGGAGCACGTGTCGGGCGCCGTGACCATCCGTGACCGCGCGCGTTGGGCGGACTACAACAAGTTCTACCAGAACAGCTACCCGGGCGCGGTGAACGCGGCGGGCACGCAGGTGGCGCTCTCGGCCTACAACCAGACCATCGGCCGGCGCAACCTCATCAACCAGACCGACGTGATCGTGGGCGGCGCGACGGGCCCAGTGAGGCACACGCTGCTCGTGGGCGCCGAGGTGGGCCGCCAGGAGAGCGACGTGAAGCGCGAGACGGGCTTCTACAACAACACGGCAACCAGCTTCCCCGTGCCGTTCGACGCGCCCACCGTGGCCACGCCCATCACCTTCCGGCAGAGCGCGACCGACGCGGACAACCGGACGGTGGCGAACGTGGCCGGCGTGTACGTGCAGGACCAGGTGGCACTCTCGCCGGCCGTGCAGGCCATCGGCGGGATTCGCTACGACCGCTTCGACCTGGGCTTCCACAACAAGCGCACGGGCGAGGACCTGTCGCGGCGCGACGGGCTGGTGTCGCCGCGCGCGGGCCTGGTGATCAAGCCCGTTGCGCCGCTTGCGGTATACGGAAGCTGGAGCGTGTCGTACCTGCCCAGCTCGGGCGACCAGTTCGGCTCGCTGACGGCGACCACGAAGACGCTGGAGCCGGAGCAGTTCACCAACCGCGAGGCCGGCGCCAAGTGGGACGTACGCCCTAACCTGTCGCTCACCGCGGCCGCGTACCGGCTGGACCGCACCAACACCTCCGCGCCGGACCCGAACGACGCCACCAAGACGGTGCAGACGGGCAGCCAGCGCACCACTGGCGTGGAAGTAGGGGCCACGGGCACCGTCACGCGGTTCTGGCAGGTGGCGGGCGGCTTCGCGAGCCAGCGGGCGCGCATCGTGAGCACGACGGCGGCGGCGAAGGCGGGGCAGCGCGTGCCGCTGGTGCCGCACCAGACGCTGTCGTTCTGGAATCGGTTCCAGGTCGCGGAGCCGGTCGGCTTCGGCATCGGCATCGTCCGCCAGTCGGACATGTTCGCCGCCATCGACAACACCGTAACGCTCCCCGGCTTCACCCGCGCGGACGGCGCCGTCTTCCTACGCCTGGGTGCGTCGCTCGGAGCGCAGGTGAACGTGGAGAACGTGTTCGACACGCGCTACTACGCCACCTCGCAGGGCAACAACAACATCATGCCCGGCGCCACGCGCACGCTCCGCATCTCCCTGACCGCCCGCCACTGAGCGAGCGCCTGCGTAAGCGGAAGTCGTTCACGACGCCGGATGTAGCCTTCGCGGCCACATCCGGCGTCGCCGCATCGGCCGCGTGACGAATTGTAGTTGCAGGTGGTAGATGCGGCGCGTGCGACGTGACGAGCCGCAGATGGACGACGTGAGATGCGGACCGGCGGGGCGAGCTGAGGAGTTCTCGGGAGATGAACGGCGGGGGATTCGGGAGATGCGTCGCGTGCGAGAGGTGCCCCCTCCCCCGGCCCCTCCCCCGCAAGCAGGAGAGGGGAGAACAGCTTGCGGGGAAAGGAGTTATGCGCGCATCGCGTCTCTACGGTATGTGCCGCGCCCAAGTGTCCCCCGCGCGGGCTTCACCGAAGCACAGCGGAACCCCAACCCTCTCCCGCTTGCGGGGGAGGGTGCGAGCCTAAGCGAGCGGGAGGGGGCACCTTCCCCGACGCGAAAACCCTCCCCGCGTGTCCGTGGAAGAGGGTTGGTGATCTACCGAAACCGTGGCGACCCGTCGCTTCAGGCCACCCGCTCCCCGAAGTTCCACGTCCCTTCTAGCTCCACGCTCACGATGGATGAGACGCCGGGCTCCTCCATCGTCACGCCGTAGAGCTGGTCCGCGGCTTCCATCGTCCGCGTGTTGTGGGTGATGACGATGAACTGCGTGTTGGCCTTGAAGTCGTTCAGGAGCTGGATGAAGCGCCCCACGTTGGCCTCGTCGAGCGGCGCGTCCACCTCGTCGAAGAGGCAGAAGGGCGACGGCTTCACCAGGTAGATTGCGAAGACGAGCGACAGCGCGGTCAGCGTCCGCTCGCCACCGGAGAGCAGGTGGATGCGCTGCGTGCGCTTGCCGCGCGGGCTGGCGTGGATCTCCACCGGGCTCTCCAGCGGGTCGTCCGGGTCCGCCAGCCACACGTCGCACTCGCCGCCCTGGAAGAGCGAGAAGAAGGTGCGCTTGAAGTTCTCGCGCACCACCGTGAAGGTCTCCATGAAGACCTCGCGCGCCGTCTTGTTGATCTGGCGGATGGCGGATGCCAGGTCGTCGCGGGCCCGCGTCAGGTCGTCGCGCTGCTCGGTGAGGAACGTCAGGCGGCGCTCCTCCTCCTCGTGCTCTTCGACGGCGAGCATGTTGATGGGGCCCAGCGCCTCGACTTGCCCGGCCACCTCGCGCACCTCGCGCCGCCAGCTCTCGGCGTCGCCCTCTTCCACCGGCCGCGCCTGGGCCTCGAGCACCTCCCACGGCTTCGCCCACTCCACCTCCACCCGCTCGCGGGCGCGCACGAGCCGCGAGTCCAGCTCCGCGCGCTCCAGTTGTAGGCGATGCCGCTCCTCGGAACGCTCTCCCTCACGGCGGCGGGCCACGCGGGCGCGCTCCTCGGCCGCGTTCGCCTCCGCCTCGACCTCCGCCAGGCGCGCGTCGAGGTTGGCCAGATCGGCCGCCTCGCGGTCGCGGTCGCGGAAGAGGGCTTCCACCTCGCCGCCCGCCTGCTCGCGCACGCCGGATAGCCCCTCCAGCGACGCGCGAAGCTCCGCCGCCTCCGCCTCCAGCGTCCCCGCGCGCCGCCGCGAAGCCTCCGCTCCGCCGGACGCCGCGCCGAGCGCGCGCTCCGTCTCCCTCAGCTCCCCCTCCGCCCGGGCGACGGCGACGCGCAGCTCCGATTCCTCGTCGCGCGCCTCCTCCCACCGCGCATCCAGCTCCGCCAGCCCCTCGCCCGCCCGCAGCGCCTCGGCGCCAGCGGAGTTCGCGGCGGCGCGCAGCTCGGCTAGGCGCGCATCCACCGCGCCCATCCGCTCCGCCGTCTCCGCCAGCGCCTTCCGCGTCGTGGCGATGCCGGCGACGACCTCCTCGCGCTCGCGCTCCAGGCGCGTGCTGCGGTGCCCGTGCGCGGCGGTCTCCGCCTCCAGCCGCCGCAGCTCGGAGTCCGCCGTGCGGCGCATCTCCTCCGCCTCGCGGGCCCGCTCCTCCACGTCCGCCAGCGACTCCGCCAGCGCGGCGCGCTCCGCCACGGCGCGGTCGCGCACGGCCTCGGCCTCGTCGCGCTCCGCCCGCAGCCGCGCCAGCGCCTCCCGGCGCGCGAGGATGCCCTCTCCCGAGACCGGCTGGCCCAGGCGGATCACCCCACGCGAATCCACCGTGTCACCGATGGAGTCCACCCGCGCGCCCTCCGCGTACGTCTCCAGCGAGTCCTCTCCCGCGACGACGACGAGGCCGGCGAGGAACGCATCCACCCAGGCGCCTCCCTGCCCCACCCCGGCGACGCCGGCCGCACCGCCGGCATCCACCGCACCGCGCACGCCCGGCGCATCCAGCGGCAGCAGCAGCAGCGTGCCGCCGCCTTCCCACTCGCCGCGGAACCAGCCGCGCACCGCCCGCGCGACCGCGAGGTCTTCCACCACCACGGCCTGGAGCAGGGTGCCGAGGAACGACTCGACGGCAGATGCGGACTCCGCGTCCGCCGCGGAGGCGCGCACGAAGTCCGCGAGCGGCCCCAGCACGCCGGGGAAGTGCCCGCGGATCGCCATCAGCGCCGCAACGGCGGGCGAGAAGCCCTCGTAGCTGCGCTCCAAGGCCTCGCGCGCGGCGACC
>DASRQW010000200.1 GCA_035696245.1 Longimicrobiaceae bacterium
GAGGATACGCATGCGGCGTCCATCCACGTGCGCGGCGGTGTGATCGTCGGCGTCGGCGCGTACGACGACGTGCCGCCCGCGCGCGAGGTGGTGGACGCGGGCGACGACGTGGTGATGCCCGGGCTGGTGGACACGCACGTCCACGTGAACGAGCCCGGCCGCACCGAGTGGGAAGGCTGGGAGACGGCCACGCGCGCCGCGGCCGCGGGCGGCGTGACGACCATCGTGGACATGCCGCTGAACAGCGTGCCCGCCACGACGTCCGTCGACGGGCTGCGCGCGAAGGTCGCGGCGACGGAGGGGCGCACGAGCGTCGACGTCGGCTTCTGGGGCGGCGTCGTCCCCGGCAACGCGGGCGAGTTGGGGGCGCTGTTGGACGCCGGTGTACTCGGCTTCAAGTGCTTCCTCGTGCACTCCGGCGTGGACGAGTTCCCGGGCGTGGACGAGGCCGACCTGCGCCTGGCGATGCCCATCCTCGCCGCCCGCAACGCCGTCCTCCTCGTCCACGCGGAGCTGCCGGGCCCCATCGACGCCGCCACGGCCGCGCTGGGGGATGCGGACCCGCGCATCTACGCCACCTACCTGCGCTCCCGCCCTCCATCCGCCGAGACGGAGGCGGTCGAGCTCGTCCTGCGCCTGGCGCGGGAGACGGGCTGCCGGGTGCACGTCGTCCATCTCGCCGCGGCGGAAGCGGTGCCGGCGCTGCGAGCTGCCCGCGCCGAAGGACTTCCCGTCACGGTGGAGACCTGCCCGCACTACCTCCGCTTCGACGCGGAGGAGGTCGCGGACGGCGCGACGGAGCTGAAGTGCGCGCCGCCCATCCGCGGCGAGACCAACCGCGAGCACCTGTGGGACGCGCTCGCCGAGGGCGTGATCGACCTGATCGCGACCGACCACTCGCCCTGCCCGCCCGCGATGAAGCTGCTGGACGAGGGCGACTTCCTGCGCGCCTGGGGCGGCATCGCCTCGCTCCAGCTCTCGCTGCCGGCGGTGTGGACCGAGGCGCGGACGCGCGGCCACACCTTCCGCCAGCTCGCGCAGTGGATGTGCGCCGCGCCCGCGCGCCTGGCCGGGCTGGAGCATCGGAAAGGCTCCATCGCCCTGGGCCGCGACGCGGACATCGTCATCTGGAACCCGGATGCGGAGTTCGTGGTGGACCCCGCGCGCCTGCACCACCGGCACCCGGTCACGCCGTACGCAGGGGCGATCCTCGCGGGCGCGGTCCGCGCGACTTACCTTCGCGGCATGCGCATCTTCGGTGAGGGCCGCGTGGGCGCGGCGGCGGCGGGCAGGCTCATCCTGGGAACGGACCGATGAACGACTTCACGCGGCTGGTGGACCTGGCGGCCGAGCGGCTGGGCGGCGCGGTGCCGCTGGCGAACGACGAGTTCTTCGCCCCGCGCGAGAGCCTGCTGCGCGCTCAAGCGCCGGAGTGGCGCGAGGGCGAGTACACGGACCGCGGCAAGTGGATGGATGGCTGGGAGACGCGCCGCCGCCGCACGCCCGGCCACGACTGGTGCATCGTCCGCCTCGGCATGCCCGGCGTGATCCACGGCTTCGACGTCAACACCGCCTTCTTCACCGGAAACTACCCCGAGCACTGCTCCATCGAGGCCTGCGCGGTAGATGGCCAGCCGGACCCCGCCGCCCTCGCCGCGGACGACTCGCTTTGGACGGAGATCCTGCCGAAATCCGCCCTCCAGGGCGACTCGCAGAACCTCTTCCCCGTCGCCTCGCGCGAGCGGTGGACGCACCTCCGCTTCCACATCTACCCGGACGGCGGCGTGGCGCGGCTGCGCGTGCACGGTGACGTCGCGCCGGACTGGCGGCGCCTCGCGGCGCGCGGCGGCGAGGTGGACCTCGCGGCGATGGAGAACGGCGGGCTCGTCCTCCGCTGCAGCGACATGCACTACGGCAACCCGGCGAACATGACGCTCCCCGGCCGCTCCACGCACATGGGCGACGGGTGGGAGACGAAGCGCCGCCGCGGCCCCGGCCACGACTGGAGCATCGTCCGGCTGGGCGCGCCGGGCACCGTGCGCCGCATCGAGATCGACACCGACCACTTCAAGGGCAACGCACCCGGAAGCTGCTCGGTCGAGGCGATTCACGCCCCCGGCGCCACCGCCGAAGAGCTGAGCGAGCTGTCGCGGCCGTGGACGCCGCTGCTGGAGCGCACCGACCTCCAGCCGCACACGCGCCACCGCTTCGAGGACGAGGTCGCCGCGCTGCCGCCCGTCACCCACGTCCGCATCAACATCTACCCGGACGGCGGGATTGCGCGCTTCCGCGTGCTCGGCACCCCGGAGCTGGGGGGATGACGGACGGCCTGGACCGCCTCAACCGCCTCTCGCCCGCCGAGGCGGAGGCGGAGCTTCTGCGCTGCTGCGGCTCCACCGCGTGGGCCCGCCGCGTCGTCGCCGCCCGCCCGTTCGCGAGCGAGGCCGCGCTGCTCGCGGAGGCCGATGCCGCGTGGGCGTCCGCCAGCCGCGACGACGTGCTGGAGGCGTTCAGCCGCCATCCGCGCATCGGCGAGCAGAAGGCGGAGAAGCCCGCGGCGGCCACCGGCGAGTGGTCGCGCCAGGAGCAGGCGGGCGTCAGCGACGCCACCGACGACGTGCGCCGTGAGCTGGCGGAAGGGAACGCGGCGTACTTCGACCGCTTCGGCTACATCTTCCTGGTCTGCGCCACCGGCAAGTCGGCGGAGGAGATGCTGGGCCTCCTGCGCGCCCGCCTGGGCAACGCGCCCGACGACGAGCTCCGCGTCGCCGCCGAGGAGCAGCGCAAGATCATGCACATCCGCCTCCGCAAGCTGCTTATCGCATGAGCTCGCTCTCCACGCACGTCCTCGACACCGCCACCGGTCTGCCCGCGGCCGGCGTCCACGTCGTGCTCGAACGCCTCGACCTCTCCGGCCCGACCGCGCTCGCCGACGAGCGGACGGACGCCGACGGGCGGGTGCGCGCGCTGCTTCCCGTCGGCGGGTTACAGGCCGCCACGTACCGCCTGCGCTTCGACACGGGCGAATACTTCCGGCGCGCCGGCGGTGAGCCGTTCTTTCCCGAGGTCTCCATCGTCTTCAGCGTGGCCGACGCCGCGCGGCACCACCACGTGCCGCTGCTGCTGAGCCCGTACGGCTACTCCACCTACCGCGGGAGCTGACCCACACGTGAGTTCCACACTCGGCGCGAACAGCTACGGCAAGTCCGGCATCCGCCTCTTCCACGTCGCCCGGGACGGCGATCGCCACGAGGTCGCGGACCTGACCGTGGCGGTGGCGCTGGAGGGCGATTTCGAGACGGCGCACACCGTGGGCGACAACGCCGGCATCCTCGCCACCGACACCATGAAGAACACCGTGTACGCCATGGCGCGCACTCATGGGGTGGGCGAGCCGGAGGAGTTCGGGCTGCTGCTGGCGCGTCATTTCCTGGGCGCGGTGGCGCACGTCTCTCGCGTCCGCATAAGCATCCAGCAGCACGTGTGGGAGCGAATGAGCGTGGGCGGGCACGAGCACACCCACTCGTTCCGCAAAGCGG
>DASRQW010000201.1 GCA_035696245.1 Longimicrobiaceae bacterium
ACCCCCGACGTGGCGCAGCTGGGCAACACCTGGGTGCCCGAGCTGGCGGCGCTGGACGCGCTGGCTCCCCTCGACGCGCGCGTGGCCGGGGCCGCGGGGGTTCCCCGCGCCGCCTACTTCCCCGGCATCTGGGACACCAACGTGGTGGGCGACACCGTGTACGGCATCCCGTGGTACGTGGACACGCGCGTGCTCTTCTACCGCACCGACCTGCTGAAGCAGGCCGGGTACGACAGCGTTCCGCAGACCTGGGCGGGCTGGACGGAGGCGATGCGGCGCATGCAGGCGCGAATGGGCCCCGGCCAGCACGCCGCGCTGCTGCCCACAAATGAGTGGACGCAGCCGGTGATCTTCGGCCTCCAGACGGGCTCCCCGCTGCTCAAGGACGGAGGGCGCTATGGCGCATTCCGCGAGCCCGCCTTCCGGCGCGCGTTCCGCTTCTACGTGGGCCTCTACCGCCAGGGCCTGGCGCCCGCCGTCTCCAACACGCAGGTCGCCAACCTCTACCAGGAGTTCGAGCGCGGCAACATCGCCATGTACGTCACCGGCCCCTGGAACATCGGCGAGTTCGGCAAGCGACTCCCGCCGTCCATGCAGGACAAGTGGTCCACCGCGCCGCTTCCGGGGCCCAACGGCCCGGGCGAGTCGGTCGCGGGCGGCGCCAGCCTCGTCGTCTTCCGCTCGTCTCCCCACCCGGCCGAGGCGTGGAAGCTGATCGAGTTCCTGTCGCGACCGGAGCAGCAGGTGCGCTTCTACCGGCTCACGGGCGACCTGCCCGCGCGCCGCGAGGCGTGGGCAGACACGGCGCTGGCGAACAACCGCTACGCCGCCGCCTTCCGCACGCAGCTGGAGCGCGTGGTCGCCACGCCCAAGGTGCCGGAGTGGGAGCAGATCGCCGCCAAGATGATCGACCGCGCGGACGCCGCCATCCGCGGCGCACAGACGGAAGACCAGGCGCTCGCCGGCCTGGACGCCGACGTGGACGAGATGCTGTCCAAGCGCCGCTGGCTCCTCACCCGCCGCGCCGCCGCCGCACAGACGAAGCACGCCGCCGCATCGCGTCCGCCAACACGCGCGGAGGTGCGCCCGTGAGCCTCGCCGGCGGCGCGACGGACGTCATGGGCGAAGCAGCCGCGGCGCCACCTCCCGCGCGGAAGAAGCGCGTGGGCCGCGCTTCGCTGGAGACGACGAACGCGGCAGGGTGGATGTTCCTAGCCCCGGCGCTCATCCTGATCGGCATCTTCTTCTTACTACCGGTCGTCGCCTCGCTGCTGCTGAGCGTGAGCGATTTCGACATCTACGCCGTCGGAGATCCCTCGAACGCGCGATTCGTGGGCGCGGCCAACTACGGGCGGCTACTGCACTCGGCAGACTTCTGGGTCGCGCTGCGGAACACCTTCTACTTCGCACTGGTGGGCGGGCCGCTCACCGTGGCCGCGTCGCTCGGCGCCGCCCTGCTGGTCAATACAAAGCTGGCGCGGTTCAAGGGCTTCTTCCGCACGGTGTACTTCATCCCCTTCGTCACCACGCTGGTCGCCGTGGCCATCGTGTGGCGCTACCTGTACCACCCGCGCTACGGGCTCATCAACTACGCGCTGGGCGCCGCGGGCCTGCACGGGGCGGACTGGCTGGGCGACCCGCGGTGGGCGCTGCCCGCCATCATCGTCATGTCGGTGTGGAAGAACTTCGGCTACAACATGCTCATCTTCATCGCCGGCCTGCAGAGCATTCCCGGCGAGCTGTACGAGGCCGCCGAGCTGGACGGCGCGGGCCCCGTGCGCCGCTTCCGCCACGTCACCGTGCCCATGCTGGGGCCCACGCTGCTCTTCGTGGCGGTCATCACCCTCATCGGCTACTTCCAACTCTTCGCCGAGCCGTACGTGATGACGCAGGGCGGCCCGCTGCGCAGCACCACCAGCGTGGTCCTCCTCATGTACGAGGAAGGCTTCCGCTGGTGGCGCATGGGCTACGCCGCCGCGCTCGCCTTCGTGCTCTTCATCGTCATGCTGCTGTGGACGTTCATCCAGGCGCGCGTGCAGCGCTGGAGCACGTCGTGAGGCGGCCGCGGCTCGCCGTGTGGGGCGTGCACGCGGCGCTCGTGCTGGGCGCCCTCGCCGCCATGCTGCCCATGCTGTGGATGGTCTCCGCCTCGCTCATGCCGAGCGGGGAGGCGAGCACGTTCCCGCCGCGTCTCTTCCCGCGCACGGTGACGTTCGTGCACTACGGCGAGCTGTTCACACGGCTCAACCTGGGGCGCGGCCTGGCGAACAGCGCGTTCGTCTCGCTGGTCGTCACGGCGGTCTCGCTCGTCATCAACTCCATGGCGGGCTATGCGTTCGCCAAGCTGCGGTTCCGCGGGCGCGACCAGGCGTTCAAGCTGCTCGTCACCGGCCTCGTGATCCCCGTGCAGGTGAGCATGCTTCCGCTCTTCCTGCTCATGAAGAACCTGCACCTCATCAACACCTACGCGGGCGTCATCATCCCGTCGCTCGCCAGCATCTTCGGCATCTTCCTCATCCGCCAGTACGCGCAGTCGGTGCCGGACGAGCTGCTCGACGCGGCACGCATAGACGGCGCGGGCGAGCTGCGCATCTACTTCAGCATCGTCGTCCCCGTCATCCGCCCCATCCTGGCCACGCTCGCCATCTGGACCTTCCTGACCACGTGGAACGACTTCATGTGGCCCCTCATCGTGCTCAGCGACGAGTCGCGCTACACGCTGCCCGTGGCGCTCGCATCCCTCGTGGGCGAGCACGTGCAGGACACCGAGCTGATGATGGCGGGCTCGGTGCTCACCATCTTCCCCGTCCTCCTCGTCTTTCTCGTGCTCCAGCGCTACTACGTGGAGGGCGTGATGATGGGAAGCGTGAAGGGATGAACTCGCTTCGGGAGATGCACGGCGGGACGGCGTCGGTCGATGCGCGGCCATCGACCGTTCGGATGATGCTCCGCGCCGTCCTCCTCACCGCGCTTCTCGCCGGGGGATGCGCGACGACTCACGGGCCGCCGGTGCCCGGCCCCACCGCTCCCGCGATCATCAAGGATTTCGCGGGTCCGCTCGTCCGCGTCCTGGACGGCTTCGATTCGATCGCCGTGTGGAAGGCGGCGCCTTCGGACGGCGTCTCGCTCGCGCTCTCTGCCGATTCTGGCTTCGACGGGCGGGCGATGCGGATGGACGTCGACTTCCACGGGGGCGGCGGGTACGCAGTCGCGCACCGCGCGTTGCCGCTGGACCTGCCGGAGAACTACGAGATCTCGTTCCGCATCCGCGGCACGGTTCCGCCGAACAACCTGGAGTTCAAGCTCATCGACTCCACCGGCGACAACGTCTGGTGGGTGAACCGCCGCGACTTCGTGTTCTCGCCCGATTGGACGCGCGTGGTGATCCGGAAGCGCGACGTGCAGTTCGCCTGGGGCCCGCTCGGCGGCGGCGATCTGATGCACGTGGCGGCGCTGGAGTTCGCCGTGACGGCAGGCAGCGGTGGAAAAGGCAGCGTGTGGATCGACGAGCTGGACATCTCCCCGCGCGAGCCCATCCGCCCGTACGACGCGACGCCGGCCGTCACCGCGACGTCCTCAGCCGGCGGGAGCGCGGCGGGCGCGGCGATGGACGGCGACTCGGTCACGGCCTGGCGCAGCGGCGCGGGCGAGACGCAGTCGCTCACCATCGACTTCCAGCGGATGCGCGAGCTCGGCGGGCTGACGGTGGATTGGGATGCGGCGGACTTCGCGCGGTTCTACGAGGTCCGCACCTCGGCCGACGGCGAGCGGTGGGAGAAGGTCTACAACGTCGCGAACGGCGATGGCAGGCGCGACCACATTTACCTGCCCGACACGGAGGCACGCTTAGTCCGCCTGGACATGGCGGAGAGCAGCCGCCGCCAGGGCTACGCGGTGCGCGAGATCGCGGTGAAGCCGCTGGAGTGGTCGGCCACGCGCAACGACTTCTTCGCCCACGTCGCAGCCGATGCGCCGCGCGGTGACTACCCGCGCTACCTGCTGAACCAGCAATCGTACTGGACCGTCGTCGGCGTCGATAGCGACTCCGCCGAGGCGCTGCTGAACGAGGACGGCGCCATCGAGACGGGCAAATCCCAGCCGTCGCTGGAGCCTTTCGTCCGCTCCGCCGGCCGCCTCGTCACCTGGGCGGACGTGCGGACCACCCAATCGCTCGCCGCCGGCTATCTCCCGATCCCGTCGGTGCATTGGACGACGGATTCGCTCGCCCTCACCGTCACCGCCTTCGCCGCCGGCGAGCCGGGCGCCTCCTCCGTCTACGCGCGCTACCGGCTGGAGAACCGCGGGAAGACGCTGCGGACGGACACGCTCTACCTCGCGGTCCGCCCGTTCCAGGTGAATCCGTCGTGGCAGTTCCTCAACACGCCCGGCGGCGTCGCTACGTTGAACGACGTGGGCTGGACGGGAGATGCGGTGACGCTCGGCGGCTCGCCGCGCATCTACCCGCTCACCCGCCCCGCCGCGTTCGGCGCCGCCACGTTCGACCAGGGCGGCATCGTCTCCCGCCTCCGCCGCGGCGAGCTTCCGGCCCAGCAGGTGATCCATGACGAGACCGGCGGCGCATCCGCCGCCCTCGCCTATCCGCTCACGCTGCGGTCCGGCGAGGCGCGCGACGTCTGGATCGCCGTGCCGCTCCACGCGACGAAGCCGGCGCTCGCATCAGCCGCATCTCCAGAAGAAGCCTCCGCATCCGCCGCGGCGCTGATGTCGGCGACGGAGCGCGCGTGGGCGGCGAAGCTGAACGTGGTCCGCATCGGCCTGCCGCCGTCGGGACGTGAGATCGCGGACGCGATTCGCAGCAACCTCGCGTACGTGCTCATCAACCGCGACGGCGCGGGCATCCAGCCGGGCTCGCGCAGCTACGAGCGCTCGTGGATCCGCGACGGCTCGCTCACGTCCGCCGCGCTGCTGCGCCTGGGCCACGCGGACGCCGCCCGCGACTTCGCGGACTGGTACGCGCGCTACCAGTATCCCAGCGGCAAGGTGCCCTGCTGCGTGGACCGGCGCGGCGCCGACCCGGTGCCGGAGAACGACAGCCACGGCGAGCTCATCTACCTCGTCGCCGAGACGGCGCGGCACACCGGCGACCGGGCATTCCTGGAGCGCATGTGGCCGCACGTGAAATCCGCCGTGGCCTACATCGACTCCCTCCACCGCCAGCGCACCACGGCGGAGTATCGGGCGCCGGAGAAGCGCGCCTTCTACGGCCTGCTGCCGCAGTCCATCAGCCACGAAGGCTATTCCGCCAAGCCGCAGCACTCGTACTGGGACGACTTCTTCGCCCTGCGCGGCCTCAAGGACGCAGCGTGGATCGCCACCACTCTCCACAAGCCTGAGGCGGCGCGCTTCGCCCTCCTCCGCGACGAGTTCCGCGCCGACCTGCTCGCCTCCCTCCCCGCGGCGATGCGCATGCACGGCATCGACTACCTGCCGGGATCGGTGGAGCTGGGCGACTTCGACGCGACCTCCACCACCGCGGGCGTCTCCCCGGCGGGCGAGCTGAACGGCCTTCCCCGCCCCGCCCTGGAGCGCACGTTCGAGAAGTACTGGGAGCACTTCACCGCCCGCCGCGACGGCCGCGTCGCCGAAGAGGCGTACACGCCGTACGAGTGGCGCGTCGTCGGCTCCATGCTGCGGCTCGGCTGGAAGCAGCGCGCGCTGGAAGTTGCGGACTTCTTCCTCCGCGACCGCCGCCCCGCCGGGTGGAACGAATGGGCCGAGGTCGTGTGGCGCGACCCGCGCGCGCCGAAGTTCATCGGCGACATGCCGCACACGTGGGTCGGCTCGGACTTCATCCGCTCCGCCCTCGACATGTTCGCCTACGAGACCGACGCGGACGACGCGCTCGTGATCGGCTCCGGAATCCCCGCGAACTGGGTGAATGAGGCGCCGGGCGTCTCCATCCACGGCCTCTCCACGCACTTCGGTCCGCTCGGCTACACCATGCGCGCCACGGGCAGCGTCGTCCGCGTCCGCTTCGACGCCGGCCTGCGCACGCCGCCCGCCGGCATCGTCATCCGCTCACCTCTCGACGCCCCCATCCGCTCCGCCACCGCGGACGGACGCCCCGTGCGCATCGCCGACGGCCGCGAGCTTCGCCTCCCGACCGTCCCCCGCACCGTCGAGATGCGCTACTGAGTATGTATTGCTTCTATCCCGTTGTAGGGGTGCGATTTATCGCATCCGCAACTTCCCGAATGCGAGATGCGTCCGCGCTGCACAAAGGCAACGCGGACGCATCTCGGAAGTGGTTTCAGCGAATGAACGGCGGACCAGCGGGCCCGACATCTACCGAATCGCCCCGTCTCGTCCTCTGCCGGAGAGGACGAAACCCAGCGTCGATGTCACGGCTCGCCCGGCTCATCCTCGTACAGGACCGCGCCGTTCGACCGAATCACCGTGGAGTAGAAGCGGGCACTGGCCTTGGGAGTGCGCTCCTGCGTCTCGTAGTCCACGTGCACGATGCCGAAGCGCTTGGTGTAGCCCAGGCTCCACTCGTAGTTGTCCATGAGCGACCACGCGAAGTACCCGCGCAGGTCCACCCCGGCTTGGATCGCCTCGCGAGCCGCGCGCAGGTGGTCGCGGTAGTACGCCACGCGGAGCGGGTCGTCGATGCGCCCGTTCACCGTCTTCGGCGGGTCGTAGAACGCCGCGCCGTTCTCGGTGATGTACATGGGCAGGCTGCCGTAGCGGTCGCGCACCCACGTGAGCACGTCCGTGAGCGCGGGGGAGTGCACCTCCCAGCCCGTCTCCGTGTAGGTGTGCTCCGGCTGCTTCACGTAGCCCGCGCGCACCGGCAGCGCCGCAGGGTCGTCACGCGTGACGCCGCGGGTGTAGTAGTTGATGCCCAGCCAGTCGATGGGCTGGCGGATCAGCGCCATGTCCTCGGCGCCGAACTCCGGCCACGCCTCGCCGAACACCTCGCGCAGCTCCTCGGGATACGTGCCGAAGAAGACGGGGTCCAGGTACTGCCGGTTCATGTACGCGTCGGCCCGGCGCACCGCGTCCAGGTCCGCCGGCGAGTCGCTCGCGGCCACCTTGGGCTCCAGGTTCACCACCAGGCCGATGCGGTTCTTGCCCTCGGCCCGGTACGCCTGCACCGCCGCGCCGTGGGCACGCATCAGGTTGTGCGTGGCGATGGGCGCCTCGAAGAGGTTGCGGTGGCCGGGCGCCAGGGCGCCGTGCAGGTAGCCGCCGTCGGTGACCACCCACGGCTCGTTGAGGGTCGCCCACATCGTCACGCGGTCGTCCAGCGTGCGGTACGCCTCGCGGGCGTAGTCGGCGAACCAGTTCGCCACGTCTCGGTTCAGCCAGCCGCCGCGGTCGTCCAGCGCCGCCGGCAGGTCCCAGTGGTACAGCGTGACGGCGGGGGCGATGCCGTGCTCCAGCAGCGCGTCCACCAGCCGGTCGTAGAAGGCCAGGCCCGCGGCGTTCACGCGACCCGTGCCCTCCGGCAGCACGCGGCTCCACGACATGCTGAAGCGGTAGGCGGTGAGGCCCAGGTCCGCCATCATCCGCACGTCGTCTCGCCAGCGGCGGTAATGGTCGCAAGCCACGTCGCCCGTCTGCCCCTCGTGCGTGCGGCCCGGCGAGTGGCTGAAGCGCTGCCAGATGCTGGGGCCCGCGCCGTCAGCCAGCGGCGACCCCTCGATCTGGTACGCCGACGTCGCGGCGCCCCAGAGGAACCCTGCGGGAAACTCGCGTGAATCGCTCATCTCGGACTGGAGTCCCATGGCTCGCGTGAAACTGGAAGGTATCCGGAAGACCTATGAAAACGGTTACACAGCGGTCCACGGGATCTCCCTCGATGTAGAGCCGGGAGAGTTCGTGGTGCTGGTGGGTCCCTCGGGCTGCGGCAAGAGCACCACGCTGCGCATGGTGGCCGGGCTGGAGTCCATCTCAGGGGGCACGCTGTCCATCGGCGGGCGCGTGGTCAACGACGTCGCGCCCAAGGACCGCGACATCGCCATGGTGTTCCAGAGCTACGCGCTGTACCCGCACATGACCGTTCGTGACAACCTGGCATTCGCCCTGAAGCTCCGCAAGCTTCCGAAGCCGGACATCGCCGAGCGGGTGAAGCGTGCCGCCGGGCTGCTCTCCATCGAGCCGCTGCTGGACCGCCGCCCCGCCGAGCTGTCCGGCGGCCAGCGCCAGCGCGTCGCCCTGGGCCGCGCGCTCGTGCGCGAGCCGCAGGTGTTCCTCTTCGACGAGCCGCTCTCCAACCTCGACGCCAAGCTGCGCGGGCAGATGCGTAAGGAGATCGCCGCCCTGCACCGCCGCCTCGGCACCACCTCCATCTACGTCACGCACGACCAGACCGAGGCCATGACCATGGGCGACCGCATCGTGGTGATGAACGGCGGCCGCGTCGAGCAGGTGGGGGCGCCGATGGACCTCTACCGCAACCCGGCCAACCGCTTCGTCGCCGGGTTTCTCGGCAGCCCGCCCATGAACTTCCTCGCCGGCCGCCTGGTCCGCGCCGACGGCCCCGCCTTCCTCTCCGCCGACGCAGGATTCCGGCTCCCGCTCGACGCCTCCGTCTCCGCCGTGCTCGGCCAAGCCGATACCCGGCCCGTCGTCCTCGGCATCCGCCCCGAAGACGTCCGTCTGGCGGAGGGAGGTTCGGCAGATGCGCCCCGTCTCGGCCATGTCCCGCTCCTCCTCGAAGCCGCCGAGCCGATGGGTAACGAAACCATCGTCTACCTCCGCGCCGGCGCCGACGAGGTCGTCGCCCGCGTCCCTCCGCGCTCCCTACCCGCCCCCGGCCAGCCCGTCGAAGCCGCCTTCGACCTCGCGCGCCTCCACTTCTTCCACTCGGAGACCGGAGCGAGTCTAACCGCGCTCGGTTGAGCGGGGACGCACTGATCACCGGGCTCCGGGGAATCCCTCGGGGCCCGGTTCAGTCGTGTCCGATACGCCGGAGACGTGCAGAGGCCACACTTCCAGTCGCTATCTTTTCCCGTCCCAAATTCCAAACTGGCTCAGACCCACGCCTAACGACATATCGCATAGCATCCCATACAAAACCCGTGTTTTCCTCGTCCTCCAGAAGCGCCGCCAAAGGCACGAATTACAGGCGTCTAGCTGTACCGTCGTGGAGTTTTGGCGCAACCGCGGCAGCGGCATCAGCTTGCGCAGTAGCGAAATGTTTCCTTGTGCCGGACGATGCACGCGCTCATATTTGGCCGTGAACGACACCCGGATGATGTGACCCACCGCAGTTCGAGGGAGAAGCTCCACACCTCGCGCCCGGCCATACCGGCCCCTGGCGCCTGCCTCTCCCCCACGCGCGGTCCACACTCGCGGCCGCAGCCCAGCGCTTCATCGTGCGCCCCACGCGCACTCACCGTCTAGCGGGACGATCCGGAATCTCTGCCATCGGGCCACCGGCCCGGAGGCAAGCGAGACCTGCGGATCTTCCCGGCCAAGGACACCCGGCGCCTCGTGCACGCCGGGCTCGCGGCGCGCACACCATCACTCACCTTTACGGACTGATTGTGCTGGTGCTCGAAATCGGTTACAGTGGCAGTGGGGCCGCGCGCACGGCACCGTCTGCGACTGTCCGGCAGCCGGGAGATGTGCGGCCCATGGAGAGCCGGCTCGGTGCGCTCCTTTCTTCACCGAAGGAGGAGACCCAATGATCAAGGACCGTGGTACCAACCTGGTCGAGCTGGAATCCCTGAGCAGTGACATGTTCTCCCCCCTGTCCGAGCGCGATGCATCGCTCGTCATCGGCGGCGCGGACATCTACTTCGCGTCGTACAAGCTGGTGTCGGTGGAGGTGTGGGGGATCGTCGACGAAAGCGGCTTCACGCCGATTCTGGAGATCGACACCTACAAGCTGTTCGACGTCGGCGTGATCTACGACGTGTAGCCCGCGGCAGGCAGTGACGCTGCAACCCGTGTGACGAGCGGGCGCAGGACAGGAGGATGCAGGTGCAAGGAGAACCACACCTACGCGTGACCGTGCGCCGCTTCATCCGGAGCGGTGGCTCCCGTGGGCCGTCACATCTCGCAGTTCCCGCAACACCGCCGCTCCCGCTGGCGGATCCGACCCGTCCCCCCGGAACGAGCCTGCGATGATCCTCATCCTCAGCCAGGAAGGGTTCGAGCCCACCACCGAAGAGGTCGCCGAGTGGATCCGGCACCTGGGCGGCGACTGCGTGCGCGTGAACGGCGGCGACGTGGCGGGGGCGGTGCCGCTGGACATGGAGATCGGCGGCGACGCCCCGCTGGTGCGCCTGTGCGTAGGCGGGCGCGAGGTGCACAGCCGCGACGTGCGGGTGGTCTGGCTGTGGCGCTGGCAGAACCGCAAGGACTCGCTGGCCAAGGCCCTGCCCGGCTCCGAGAAGCTGGCCGGCCAGCTCAACGCCCACATGACGGGAGAGTCCAACGCGGTGTCGCGCGCCTTCTTCTCCCTCTTCAGCCACGCCCGCTGGCTCAACCGGCCGGACGACGCGGCGCTCAGCAAGATCCACGCGCTCCACGCCGCCGCCCAGGCGGGGCTGGAGGTGCCCGCCACGCTGGTCACCAACCGCCGCAGCGAGATCGAGCGCTTCCGCGAGCGCCACGGCCGCGTGATCACCAAGAGCATCGGCGAGATCGGGACCTTCGACGTCGGCAGCAGGGTGTACGGCCTCTACACCGCCCGTGTGACCGAGGACGACACGGCCAGCCTGCCCGAGACGGTCTTCCCCTCGCTCCTCCAGGAGCTGGTGGAGAAGGAGTTCGAGGTCCGCGCCTTCTACCTGAACGGGCGCGTGTACTCCATGGCGATCTTCTCCCAGGCAGACCAGCGCACCGCGGTGGACCTCCGCCACTACGACGCGCAGCGCCCCAATCGCATGGTGCCGTACCGGCTGCCGCTCGAGGTGGAGGAAGGGCTGGGCCGGATGATGTCGTCGCTCGGCCTCTCCACTGGCTCGGCCGACCTGATCCGGACGCCCGACGGCCGCCACGTCTTCCTCGAGGTAAACCCGTCCGGCCAGTTCGGGATGGTGTCCACTCCCTGCAACTACCACCTGCCCCGCATACTCGCCGAGCACCTGATGGCGGAGGACGAAGATGTCGCTCGCTGAAGCCGCGGCCGTCCCGGTCCCGCACGTCGTCGCTCCCCTGCCGGCGCAGCAAGCCGCGGCGCTTCCGTCGGACGAGCCCGCCGCGGGGCAGGCCACGGCCGCCGTTCATCCGTCCGCCGTCCATCCCGCCGCGGCGCCGGCGTTCCTCGACGAGCTCCCGCCGGAGATGGTGGACGCGGCGCGCCTGCCGCTCTCGTACCGCCTCGCGACCCTCATGCCGTTCGACGGCGCGGCTTCCACGCAGCGCGCCACCCCGGACCCTGGGCAGACGGGCGCGCTGCTGGCGTGCAACCCGTTCTACAAGCCCATCTCCCGCTGCGTGGGAGGCCGGGGATGACGGAGCGCCGGCGCGTCTTCCGCCTCTTCGCCTGCTGCGTGGCTGTGCGCGGCGCGCGCCGCAGCACCGTGTGCGACCTCCAGCGCCGGACGTACGACCTGATCCCCAACGGCCTGCACGACCTCCTCACCGTCCACGCCGACAGCACGCTCGACGAGATCAGGGCGCTCTTCCCGCCGGAGACGCACGCGCGGATCGACGAGTACTTCGGGTTCCTGGAGCGCAAGGAGTACGGCTTCTGGTGCGACGACCCGGACGCGTTCCCGCCCCTGGATCCCGAGTGGGACCGCCCGCAGCGCATCACCAACGCGATCATCGACGTGGACGCCGGCTCGCGCCACGACTTCGCGGACCTGCTGCGCCAGCTCGACGACCTGGGCTGCGCCGCGGTGCAGGTGCGCTGGTTCGCGCCCGTGTCGCTGGAGGAGCTGGAGACGGTGCTGAAGCAGACGTACAGCCGCCGGCTGCGTTCGGTGGAGCTGCTGCTGCCGTGGAACGCGGGATGGGAGCCGGGCGCGCTCCACGCTCTCTGCCTGCGCCACGTGCGGGTGAGCGGCGTCGTCGTGCACTCCGCGCCCGAAGCGAGCGCCGAGGTGGTGGACGGCGCGCGCATCCCCCTCTTCCACCGCACCGAGGTGATCGACTCGCACGCGCACTGCGGGCAGGTGAGCCCCGAGTGGTTCTCGGTGTCGATGGCCGGCTTCCTCGAGGCCCGGTCGTTCAACTCGTGCCTCAACCGCAAGATCTCGGTAGACGCCGCTGGCGAGATCCGCAACTGCCCGTCGCTGCCGCGCTCGTTCGGCAACGCGGCCGACACCTCGCTGGTCTCCGCCCTCATGCAGGCCGAGTTCCGCGAGCTGTGGGAGATCAACAAAGACCAGGTGGAGGTGTGCCGCGACTGCGAGTTCCGCTACGTGTGCACCGACTGCCGCGCTTTCGTCGCCACGCCCGGCGACCGCCTCTCCAAGCCGTCCAAGTGCTCGTACGATCCCTACGCCGCCCGCTGGGCCTGAGCCCCGCCGCGTTCCCCCTGCCGCAGCAGCGATGACCACCCTCCTCGACCGCCGCCTGCACCTGGGCAAGTCGTTCCCGGTGTACCGCCAGCACGACGCCAAGGACTGCGGGCCCACCTGCCTGCGCATGGTGGCCAGCTTCCACGGCCGCCGCTTCTCGCTCCAGTACCTGCGCGACCGCAGCTACATCGACCGCCAGGGCGTGTCGCTGCTGGGCATCGCCTACGCGGCCGAGAGCATCGGCTTCCGCACCCGCTGCGCGCGCGTGTCCATGGAGCATTTCCTGGAGCACGCGCCGCTGCCCTGCATCGTGCACTGGCGGCAGAACCACTTCGTGGTCGTGCACGCGGTGGGCAACGGCAAGGTGCGCATCGCCGACCCGGCGCAGGGCGAGGCCACGCTCACCGTCGACGAGTTCCGCCGGGCCTGGGCATCGAACAACGTGGCGGGCCGCGACGCGGGCATCGTGCTCCTACTCCAGCCCACGCCCGACTTCTTCTCGCGCGCGGACCAGGAGCCCACCAAGCGGCGGCAGCTTGGGTTCATGTTCTCGTACCTGCGGGGGTTCGCGCCCTTCTTCCGGCAGGTGGTGCTGGGGATGTTCGTGGCCGCCGTGCTGCAGCTCATCTTCCCCTTCCTGACACAGGCGATCGTCGACAACGGCATCGCCACGCAGAACCTGAAGTTCGTGAACGCGGTGCTGGTCGCGCAGCTCGCGTTGTTCATGAGCCAGACGGTGGTGGAGTTCATCCGCAACCGCATCCTCTTCCACGTGGGGACGCGGGTGTACGTGTCGGTCATCAGCGACTTCCTCATCAAGCTGATGAAGCTGCCGCTGCCCTTCTTCGACACGCGCACGGTGGGCGACATCCTGCAGCGCATCCAGGACCACACCCGCATCCAGCAGTTCGTGACGGCCAGCACGCTGAACGTGATCTTCTCGTTCTTCACGCTCATCATCTTCAGCGGCGTGCTGGTGATGTACAGCCCCATCCTGGGCGCGGTGTTCCTGGTGGGCAGCGTGCTGCACGTGGCCTGGGTGCTGGCCTTCCTGCCCCGCCGCAAGCAGCTGGACTACCTGCGCTTCGCCGAGATGTCGGCCAACCAGAGCACGCTGGTGGAGCTCGTTCACGGGATGCAGGAGATCAAGCTCGCCAACGCCGAGCAGCAGCGCCGCTGGGGCTGGGAGCAGGTTCAGGCCCGCCTCTTCAAGGTCAGCCTGCGCGGCCTCTCGCTCTCGCAGATGGAGGAGGCCGGGGCCGGCTTCCTCAACCAGCTCAAGAACATCACGCTCACCTTCCTGGCCGCCAAGATGGTGATCGACGGCGAGCTGACGCTGGGCATGCTGCTCTCCGTGCAGTTCATCGTCGGCCAGCTCAACACCCCCCTCGCCCAGCTCATCTCCTTCGCGCAGTCCGCCCAGGACGCCAAGATCTCGCTGGACCGCCTGGCCGAGATCCACCAGCACGAGAACGAAGAGGACCCCGGCCAGAAGATCCAGGCGCTCCCCGACAGCCGCGCGCTTTCGCTGCGCAGCGTCTCGTTCCACTACGGCGGCCCGCTGTCCGAGATGGTGCTGGGCGACCTGGACCTGGACATCCCCGAAGGCAAGGTGACCGCCATCGTGGGGCCCAGCGGCAGCGGCAAGAGCACGCTGCTGAAGCTGCTGCTCAAGTTCTACGACCCCGTGCGCGGAGAGATCATGCTGGGGCACACGCCGCTGCGGAACCTGTCGGCGCGCGCGCTCCGCCTGCGCTGCGGCGTGGTGATGCAGGACGGCCACATCTTCGCCGACACGGTAGCCGCCAACATCACCGCCGGCCACGAGGAGATCGACCGCGGGCGGCTGCTGTACGCCGCGCGCATGGCCGACATCGACCAGTTCGTGCAGGGGCTGCCGATGGGCTACAATACGCGCATCGGCCGCGAGGGGATCGGGATGAGCGCGGGGCAGAAGCAGCGCGTGCTCATCGCCCGCGCCAACTACAAGGACCCCGACTTCCTCTTCTTCGACGAGGCTACCAGCGCGCTCGACGCCAACACCGAGCGCCGCATCGTGGACAACCTTCAGCAGTTCTTCCGCGGGCGCACCGTGGTCGTCATCGCCCACCGCCTGAGCACCGTGAAGAACGCCGACCAGATCGTGGTGCTGGACGGCGGCCGGATCACCGAGCGCGGCACCCACGCCGAGTTGGCGGCGCTGCGCGGAAGCTACTTCGAGCTGGTGAAGAACCAGCTGGAGCTGGGCGACTGATGGCCACCGACGAACGCGCTCCCTCGACCACGCCCGGCGCGGCACTGCCCGCCGGCGCCCCTCTCTCCCCGCCGGCAGGCGCGAGCAGGCCGCACCTCACCAGCGCCACGGGCGAGCGAGTCGAGCTTCCACCGGAGGTGCTGGCGAAGCTGATGGCGGCCGACGGATCCGGGGGGACAGTGGAGATCGACCGGCCCGACGGGACGCGAATGACCGTCCGGCTCCCGCCGGGTGCCCGCCTCCCCGCCGCGGCCGCGGGCGGGAGCGTGACGCTCGTTTCGCGCGACGCATCGTCTCTCTCCAACGGATTGTCGTCCGACAGCAGCGGGGTGCACGAGGCCGAAGCGCCGGTGATGTACCGCCGGACCAGCGCCGAGCGGTATTCCTCAGCCGCGGCCGATGCGCCGCCGTCCTCCTCTGGAGCAGCCGACACGCTCGCGGACGCGGACGTGGACGACGCGATCGCCGCCGCCGCGCTGGGCGCGCTGGAGCCCGGCTCCGCGGGTCGCCAGCGCCAGTCGCGCGTGGTAGCGATCCCGGAGCCGCCGGCGCCAGCCGCCTCACCTGTCCGCACCGAGGCAGCCGAAGCCACAGCCGCAGTGCACGCCGTGCAGGCTGTCCGCCCGCCGTCGACCATCGCGACTCCGGCGCCGTCCGAAACCGTCACGCCGATCATCCCACCCCCTCCCGTGCCGGTCCAAGCTGCGGCGACCGCGCCTGTCGAAACGCCCATTCCAACCCGAAGGGCGACGCGGGTCCAGGAAGTCACTTCCGCGGAAGCTCCGTCGACGGAGATGGCTGCGGTGTCGCCCCCGGCTGCCGAGGCGCCCGTTCTGCCTGCCGCGCCCACTGGACCTTCCGCACCCGCTGAGGCGCCGGCTCGGGAGATGAACACCGGCGGCGACCACGGGCTGGGCGACGAAGGTCCGGGCACGCACACGTCGATGGACCGGGCGGATGCGGCGAACACCGAGATGCGCAGCGAAGAGATCGACGAGATCCTCACGAGCATGCCGGGAGGGCTGCTGCGCTGGGGGAGCACGGCCGTGTTCACCACGCTGCTCGTGCTGCTGGGGATCACCTGGTACATCCGCTATCCGGACGTGGTGATGGGGCGCGTGTCGCTCACCACGCTCACGCCGCCCGTGCGCGTGGTCTCGCACGCCGCTGGCGAGGTGGCGCGCGTCTTCGTGGCCGACCGCACGCCCGTGCACACCGGCGACCCGCTCCTGCTCCTGAAGAGCCCCGCCGACTACAACGACGTCGCGCGGCTCTCCGCCGCCCTTGACCGGCTGGAACCCGCGCTCCAGCGCGCCGGCCCGCTGCCGGACCTCACCTTCGACCACCCTCTCCTGCTGGGTGAGGTGCAGGGGCCCTACTCCGCGTTCCAGCAGGCATTCTCAGACTACCGCACGCTGCTGGCGGACCCGTTCTACGCGCAGAAGGTGGCGGCCCTCCAGGCGCAGATCGCCAACCTGGAGCAGCTCCGCGAGCGGCTGAAGGCGCAGCAGCAGCTCCTGGACGAGCAGCTCGCCCTCGCGGACCGGAACCGCGACCGCAGCCGGCAGCTGGGCACGCAGAACCTCTCGTCCTCCGCCGACGTGGACGCGGCCGAGCAGCAGTACCTCCAGCAGCGCTATGCGGGCGAGAACGGCCGCACCGCGACCACCAACAACGAGATCCAGCTCGCCGCCCAGCGTTCGGCCCTGCTGGACCTCCAGCAGCGCCGTGCGGACGACGGGCAGCGCATGCTGGTGGGCTTGCGCAATGCACAGCACAGCCTGCGCGGTGCCCTCTCGGCCTGGGAGCAGAACTATCTTCCCCGCAGCCCCGTGTCGGGCACGGCGTCGTTCTTCCGCGACCTGCACGAGAACCAGTTCGTGGCCGCGCAGGAGCCGCTGGTGGCCGTGCTCCCGTCGGGCGGCGCCATCGTGGGCCGCGTCACCCTCGCCGGCGAAGGGGCGGGCAAGGTCCGGATTGGTCAGCGGGTGATCCTGCACCTGGACAACTTCCCCTACAAGGAATACGGCTCGGTCGAGGGCCGCGTGACACGTATCTCGCAGCTCGGCTTCGAGCAGACGCAGGGCCAGCAGCAGGCGTTCGGCTACCAGGCAGAGGTCACCCTCCCCCGCGGCCTCGTCACCACGTACGGTCGCCGCCTCGCATTCACTCAGGAGATGCGCGGCGAGGTCCAGGTCGTCACCGAAGACATCCGCCTCATCGGCCGAGTCTTCAACCAGATCCGCTCCCTCCGCGAGCTGTAGCGCCGCCGGCTGCCCGGAAGACGAAGACCGGCGCCCACGGGTGCCGGTCCTCTCCTCGTTTGCGCGGGGTCCAATGACGTGATAACGGCGTGTTCAGATGCGTGCGGCACGTCAACGGTGCGAGGATCGATGAGACACTGGCAGAGGCGAGGCGGCAGATGCAATGCAGACCTCCCGACGGGAGAATTCTGGACGCACCAACACGGAATTCGAAGGATACCGCCTTCCGTCCCGCCGAGGGGTACGGCATGGACGCAAAAAGCCCCGGCAGCAGATGCTACCGGGGCTTTCAAGTTCCCAGGTGGGCCTGGGCCGATTCGAACGGCCGACCTCACGCTTATCAGGCGTGCGCTCTAACCAACTGAGCTACAGGCCCAGAGAAACCAGAGAGGGATGTCTATACGGGTCGACCTGTGAGGACGTTCCGCGCCTGCGCTGCTCCGAGGAGCCTCGCTTGCGCTTACTGGTCGCTCCAGAAAGGAGGTGATCCAGCCGCAGGTTCCCCTACGGCTACCTTGTTACGACTTCGCCCCAGTCACCGAGCTCGCCTTCGGCGGCTCCCTCCCCGAAGGG
>DASRQW010000202.1 GCA_035696245.1 Longimicrobiaceae bacterium
GAGATGCCCCCTCCCCCGGCCCCTCCCCCGCAAGCGGGAGAGGGGAGAACTGCTTGGAGGAGGGAGTGTTAGCATCCTAGGGAGGCTTCGCGGCGGCAAGCTCGCGAGGGCTACGCCGCGGCGCTCAGGTGTTGCAGATGAACTCGCCGCGGATAGCACAGCCGCGGCACCCTGCGCAACCTTCGGCCATTGCGCGATCGGCACGATATGATCGGACGCAACCCTGCTTCGCGTTTCCAAGGCCAGCGTCGAATACGAAGAAGCCCCTCCGTGCGATCGCGGAGGGGCTTCGGACCGCTTGTCGGCAGTGGCGTCCGGTCGAATCAGAACTGCTCTTCCAGCGTCTCCGCGGCCTTCTCGCGCACTTTCCAGTACCAGGGGCGGTCGCGCCACTCGCGCAGGTTGATCTGCTTTGCGTGCGACAGGTCCACCATGTACGCGCTGTCGATCTGGGCGGCGAACTGCGGGTCCAGGATGCCCAGCACGTTCTCCTGGTTCAGCTCGTCGGAGCGCACGTCCATGTTGGCGGAGCCGACCACGGACCACTGGCCGTCGACCGTGACGGTCTTGGCGTGCATCATGGTGGGCTGGTACTCGTAGATCTTGGCGCCGGCGCTCAGCAGTTCGTCGTAGTAGCCCTGGCCCGCCCACCGGATCGACTTGGCGTCGGTCTTCTCGCCGGGGACGAGGATGCGCACGTCCACCCCGGCGCGGGCGCGCTCGGCCACGATGCGGCGCGCCTCCTCGTCCGGCACGAAGTACGAGCTGGCGATGTACAGCCGCTGGCGCGCCGACGCGAACGACATCCAGAACACCTTGCGCATGGGGTGGTTCTCGCTGCCCGGCGACCCGATCACGTTCACGTGGTGGCCGATGTAGTCGCCCGGCCGCACCGCCGTGGCGTTCGGGTAGAACTGCGGGCCCACCAGCATCTCGCCCGTGTTGCTGGACCAGAGCTGCGAGAACACGTCCTGGAGCGACCGGGCCAGCGGCCCGGTCACGCGCACCATGCTGTCGCGCCAGTGCTCCTCGCTGTCGGCGTTACCCATCCACTTGTCCGCCACGGCCTCGCCGCCGGTGAAGCCCACCTCGCCGTCGATCACGATGGCGCGGCGGTGGTTGCGCTTGTGGAAGCGCGTGAGCTTGCCGAAGGTGAGCGGGCGGAAGGTGGAGACGCGCCCGCCGGCCCGCTTGAACTCGTCCAGCCGCTTGTCGTCCACCTTCATCCCGCCCAGCCCGTCCAGCATCAGCCGGACCTGCACTCCGGCCCGCGCCCGCTCGGTGAGCGCGGCGAACACCGCATCGCTCGCCTTGCCCGGCTCCCAGATGTAGACCATGAAGTCCACCGTGCGCTTCGCCCTGCCGATCTCGGCGATCACGGCGGGGAAGAAGGTGGCGCCGTTGTTCAGCATCTCGGCCCGGCCGCCCTCGCGGATGGGCGCGCCCACCGTGCCCGACACTCCGTCCAGGAACGCCTGCGAGTTTACCGGCGGCACCAGCGTGGCGCGCATCCGGTCCGGCCGCCGGCCCAGCGACGAGAAGAGCGAGACGATCACGCCCACCGTCGTCACCAGGCCGATGGTGAAGAAGAGGATCATCCACCAGCGATACTTGCGTTCCTTCTTGGGCATGGATTTCCGCCGAAAGTTGCGGGGTCAGTGTGCGCGGCCGGAACCAGCCCGCCATCGGGAGCCGCCCACTCGCTCGGCGCCTCCCGTCCTGCGATCTCTGTCCAGACGTGCTCGGACATTGACGTCACCAGCCTGTCCGGCGATGCGGAGCGGTGTTACCGGCCGCGCATCTCCCGTGCGGTCACTCGGGGCGGCCCTGGCCGGGCGCCAGGGTGACGCGCGCCAGCAGGGGGTGGTGGTCGGAGCCGAACACGCGCCCCCGGTCGGCCGCGTCCTCGTCCAGCCGCGTGACCTGGATGGCGCGGATGCGGCCGTGGAACGAGTGGAAGAGCACGTGGTCCAGCAGGAAGCGGATGGGCCCGTTGAAGGTGTGCGTCCACGTGCCGACCTTCGTGGCCTCGGTGAACCCGGCGCGCAGCACCGCCTTCACGGCGGGGTCGCGCGAGCCCAGCGGCGTGTTGAAGTCGCCGCCCACGATCACGCCGCCGTAGCCGTCCTGCCGGATGATGCGCTTGGCCAGCTCGCCCGCCTGCGCCGCGCGACCTGACCCGAAGTTCCAGAACAGCCCGCGGCCGGTGGGCGGGCGGCCCCACGTGTCCAGGTGCGTGCTCACGAACGTAAGGTCGTCCAGCCCCACCAGCTCCGCCGCCACGCTCACGCGGCGCTGCTTCACGTACGGCAGCGCGAACGCGTGCGAGCGGTGGATCGCCATGGTGGAGAGGATGGCGTTGCCGCGGTCGCTGCGCTCGGCGCCGTTCCGCATGGACGGCGCGTAGCGCATGCTCAGCCCCGCCTGCGCAGCCATCTGAGCGATGCCCGTCTGCCCGCCGTGCACGATCAGCCCGCCGGTGTACGGGCCGGTGGGGCGCTCGGGCACCGTGTCGTCGGCGCGGTAGGCTTCCTGGGCGAGGATGACGAGGGGGCGCGACGGGTCGTTCCCCGCTCCGCCGAACTCGCCCGCCCGCAGGCGCGCCACCAGCTCCGGCAGGCGCCCCGT
>DASRQW010000203.1 GCA_035696245.1 Longimicrobiaceae bacterium
CGGCGTGTACCGCGCGACGGCGAAGCTCTTCCTGGGCAGCTGCGGGCAGGGACCGCGCGTCGCGAGGCGTCATCCACCCAATCTACTGCTGGATCCCTACTAATGCAAACTATTTATCGTCCGGAGTAATAAGAGGCGGGATGAGGTAGGTATTGGGTGATCGGAGGGTGTCGCGCGGCTCGATCGGCTCGATCACGGCCACTTGCGGCAGTTGGTGCCGGAGCCAGGTCGTCTTATCGCGCAGGACTCCCGCCGGGTATCGCGCCGATGCCGAGTACGGCCGAGGGGCGCCCTCTGATCCACGCGGACCCGAAGACGGCTTGGAATCGTTCCGTCGTACCCGGCAGGAAGATGTGCGGCGGGAGACTCGCGCGGCGTGATGCATCCGGGTGCGCGGAGCACGCGAGGCTCACGCCGGGGTGGGGAGACCCCGGACGGAGGGCGGCAGGCCGTATCGGCGCCCGGAGGAGGAGGCTCGCCGCCCCCGCGGAGGAGACGGACGGCAGTGTATCGCCGGCCGGCTCCGGAGCGGCCCGCACGTACGGAATCCCCCCGATCCCGCGTAAGAAGAGGACCGGGAAAGAACACCCGCCGCGGGGCCCGATCCTTGCTTTTCGCGTGCGCCGACCCGCGACCCCCACGAGGAGCTCGATGCCGAAGACCGAACCGCGCACCCCGCTTCCCCCCCGGCTGCGCAACCTGGCGCCCGAGGAGCAGAAGTCCGTGACCCACGGCGACTTCTGGATCCCCGAGGCGGAGCGCGACATCTACAAGCGCGCGCTGAACGCGCTGAACGAGGCGGGGGTGCCGTACGTGGTGGCGGGGGCGTACGCCATCTACGAGCACACCGGCATCTATCGCAAGACCAAGGACCTGGACCTGTTCTGCGAGCCGCAGGCCGTGGTTGCGGCCATGGAGACGCTGAAGAAGGTGGGCTTCACCGCCCGCCTGGAGCAGTCGCACTGGCTGGCCAAGGCGCTCGACGGGGACTACTTCATCGACATCATCTACGGCATGGGCAACGGCCTGGCGCTGATCGACCACGACTGGTACGCGCACAGCTCGCCCGCCATCCTGGCCGCAACGCAGGTGCGCGTTGCGCCGCCCGAGGAGCTGATCTGGCACCGGCTGTTCATCAATGAGCGGCACCGCCACGACATGGCCGACATCGCCCACCTGATCCTGGCCGGCGGCGACCGCATGGACTGGAAGCGGCTGGTGACCAAGACGGGCGACCACTGGCCGCTGCTGCTCTCGCAGGTGCAGATGTTCCGCTACGTCTATCCCGGCTACGCCAAGCAGGTGCCGGACTGGGTCGTGCGCGAGCTGCTGGACCGCGCGGAAGCCGTGTCGCAAGCCACGGAGCCGCCGGAGAGCGAGGCGAAGATCACGCGCGGAACCCTCATCTCGCGCTTCAGCTTCGCCATCGACGTGAACGAGTGGGGCTTCGGCGACATGCGCGAGCAGTACATCCGGGAGATGGAGGGCAGCGCCCCCATCCGTGCGCTGGAGGCGAGCGGCGTGTGGGACGAGCGCGCCACGGCACAGGACGACTCCGGCGTGCCCAAGGGGAGCGGTGTGCCGGGCGACGCGGAGCAGGCGGAAGAGGACTAGATGAGCGAGATCAAGCAGGCGCAGGGCGGCGAGCCCGTGAGCGAGCGCCGGTCCGGACGGCGCAAAGACGACCGGCAGCACAACGTGCGGATCGCCGCGGTGGGCGACTTCCACTGCGGCGAGGAGGACGTGGGCGCGTACCGCGAGCTCTTCGCCCGCGCCAACACCGAGGCCGACGTGCTGCTGCTCGCCGGCGACCTCACCCGCCGTGGCACCCCGGCCGAGATGCGCGTGGCGGTGGGCGAGCTGGCCGACGTGAAGATTCCCATCCTGGCCGTGCTGGGGAACCACGACCACGAGAGCGGCAACGTAGACCAGGTCTCTGCGATCCTCCGCGAGCGCGGCGTTCACCTGCTGGACGGCGAGCCGTTCGAGCTGGACGAGCACGTGGGCTTCGCGGGCGCCAAGGGCTACATGGGCGGCTTCGGCCGCTACACGCTCACGGCCTTCGGCGAGGCCGACACGAAGACTTTCGTGAACACCACGCTCGAGGAGACGCACCGCCTGGAGATGGGGCTGCGGCGCCTGTCCACGCCCATCCGCGTGGTGCTGCTGCACTACGCGCCGGTGGTGGACACGGTGATGGGCGAACCGGAGCAGATCTTCCCCTTCCTGGGCAACGACCGCCTCGCCGAGCCGCTGGACCGCTTCGGCGCCGACGTGGTGTTCCACGGCCACGCCCACCACGGCACCTTCCGCGGGCGCACGCCGGGCGGGGTGCCGGTGTTCAACGTGTCGCACGTGCTGGTGAAGAAGGAAGGCGCGCCCATGTACTTCCTCTACGAGATCCCGCTCCCGGAGCCGGCGGGCGATGCGGAGCCCCAGGAGCCCGCGCTGAACCTTGCGCCCTCGTCCTCCCGCGGCGGTTCCGCGGAGATCTCGTAGCCGTCCCGAGATGTGATGACGCAGATGAACAAAGGGCCCGGCGACTTCGCCCGGGCCCTTCGTTCGTCCAGCCGATGCGCTCCCGTCTCCCGCATCCCGATGAGCGCCGATCCCCCGCCGTCCGCCGCATCAGCGTCCGATCGGCAGATTCGATCACGCGATTCCGTCCGCCGAGGTTTCGCCCCCGAGTCGGGGGATGCGGTGCGGCCCCGAGCGCGTGAGCAGGCTACACGCTTCGCGGTCTGCGGCAGAAAGCGTGCAGCGCTTCGGCGAGCTCGACGCTGGTTGGCCGACGTGCCAACCGCCCGCGTCTTCGTGAGAGACGCGGGCGGGAAACGTTGGCTATTGCTCCAGCGCGGCGTCGAGCTGGATGTCCACGCCGGCTAGGGCCTTGGAGACGGGGCAGCCGAGCTTGGTGGCCTCGGCGGCCTTCTGGAAGGTGTCGGCGTCGATGCCGGGCACCACGGCGCGCACCTTCAGCTTCATGGTGGTGATCTTGAAGCCCTCGGCCACCTTCTCGACCGTGCAGGCGGCGTCGGTGCTCACGCGGGTGGCGGGGGTGCCGGCCTGCTCCAGGCCCACCGCCAGCGCCATGCTGTAGCACGCCGCCTCGGCCGCGGCCAGCAGCTCCTCGGGGTTGGTGCCACCCGCCTCGCCGAACCGCGACCCGAACGAGTACGAGCCGCTGATCACCCCGCTCGCTCCCTTGAAGCTCCCCTTCCCGCTCTGGAGCCCGCCCTCCCACTGTGCGCTCGCATTCCGTGTCGGCATCGCCGGATTCTCCCCTGAATGGTTGTTCGAACGTGTATCGCCCCGAGCCTCGGAACGCACGCGGCGCGGGGCGGCAACTACCGGGCCGCGCGCACGGACGCGCCCCGGAACGCGAGCAGCCGGCGCGGAAGGCTCCACGCCGGCTGCGTATCCTGTCGGCTCCACCCTTCAGCCTTCGGCGGGCGGGTCTGCGGGGGGGCGGGGGCGGCCGGACAGGTCGGCCAGCCACTGCGGCATGGGCACTCCGTCCTGCTTGTGCGCCTCGCGCAGCACGCCCAGCAGCTCCTGCACGGCGCCGCGGCGGGCGTCGCTGGGCAGGTCGTGCACCAGCGCGGTCAGCGCGTCGGTCGCCAGCTCGGTGCTCACCTCGGCGCTGGGCTTGCCACCCTCGCGCTCCCACCATTCGAACAGCTTGCGGCGGATGGCGGAGTACGGCATGGCTCCTTCCAGGAACTTGGAGAGGCCCGACGGGCTCATGCCCACGCGCCGTGCCATGAAGCGCAGCGAGGTCGCCTGGACCTGAACGGCCACGTTGCGGCGCAGGCGCTCCAGCGAGATGGGTTGGGGCGATTCGGTCATGGTGCAGCCTCCCCGGGCTTATGACGCGGCCGGATCTCCGCGTCGGGAAGTAGACAGCGTGAACGGAAGTCTACTCTGTCCACATTTCCCGCACAAGCCCTTGCGCGGCAAACCGGCGGCTCCCCTCGCACGCCGGCCGAGCCGGCTCCGCATCTCCACCATCTTACGATCCGGCGGTATGCACGCGGGCGCCGTCAGGTTCCGCGCGGCCGCCCGAAAGCTGCGCCCCTTCCTCTCCCGAACCACCGTCTTCTCGATGCTCCGAGCAGCCGGTGGACGGCAGATGAAACGTGGCGCGCCGGAGCTTCGGGAAGCTCCGGCGCGCATCCGCCGTCGAGCCGTCGGGCGGCCGTGGCTTACTTCTTCGCGTCCTTTTCCAGGTCGAGCGACGCGGAGTTCATGCAGTAGCGCAGGCCCGTGGGCGCGGGGCCGTCGTCGAACACGTGGCCCAGGTGCGCGTCGCAGCGGTTGCACAGCACCTCGGTTCGGCGCATGAAGTGGCTGTGGTCCGCCTCCTCGCGCACCGCGTTCGGCGCGAGCGCCTGGGTGAAGCTGGGCCAGCCGCAGCCGGCGTCGAACTTGGTGTCGCTGCTGAACAGCTCGGCGCCGCAGCCGGCGCAGCGGTACACGCCCTCGTCGGTGGTGTCCCAGTACTTGCCGGTGAAGGCGCGCTCGGTGCCCTTCTTCCGCATCACCGCGTACTGCTCCGGCGTGAGCTCGGCCTTCCACTCCGCGTCGCTCTTGGTGACCTTCTCCACGTGATCCCTCCGCGCTGGTGTCCCGGCACGCCCATCGTGCCACGCCGCCTGATACCCCCCTGCGCCGCCGGCGCTCCCTTCACGGCGCGGGCCGGTACGCCCGCCGCAGCAACGAGTAGACGAGCGTGTCGTTGAACACGCCATGCATGAAGTAGTTCTCGCGCAGGTGCCCCTCGCGCACGAATCCCAGCCGCTCCAGCGTGCGGATGGAACCCGCGTTCCCGGGGTCCACCTGCGCCTCCACGCTGTGCAGGCCCATCGCCGCGAACCCGAAGTCCAGCAGCGCCCGCACCGCCTCGGTCGCCAGGCCCTGGCGCCACATGGGCCGCGCGATGGCGTAGCCGATCTCGGCGCGGCGGTGGTCCGGCAGCCAGCGGTGGAAGGCGCACTTGCCGATCACGCGCCCGTCCCCGCGCAGCGTGACGCCCCAGTCCATGCCCGCTCGCCGCTCGAAGTTGTCGTCGATGCGCCGCACCAGGTCGTGCGCATCCTCGACCGTCGTGTACGCGGGCGAGCTCCAGAACCGGATCAGCTCCGGATCCGAGAAGATGCCGAACAGCGCCGGCGCGTCGGCGGGCGTGAGGCGGCGGAGCACGAGCCGCTCCGTCGCCAGCACGGGAAACGCCGCGAAGACGGCCGCGTGTGCGTCCGGGGGTTCGCCGGGGGCAAGGACAGGTTTCATGGGGATGATGCGATGGCAGGCGGGAGATGCGGATCGCCGCTGCCGCATCCCACGCGACCGGCGCATGACGATCTGCCGGCACGCTCCGTCAGCCCGCGGCTCGCGATGCGGGACGGGGGATGCGGATCAGCCTCGCGGCGAGCGGGAATGCGGCGAGCGACGCGAGCACCGCCGGGACGGCGACGGCGCCTATCGCTTCTCCCGCTCGCCCGAGCGGCCGGAAGACGCTCACCACGCCGGGTGCGAAGCGGGCCAGGGCGCCCGCGAAGAGCACGGTGAGGGCCAGCGCCAGGAGGGTCGCCGCAGCCATAGCGGCGGCGTGCGTGCGCGGCTCGCCGGGGCGGGTGCGGCCGGCGAAGGCGTGCAGCCATACCAGCCCCGCCGCGTACGCCGGGGTGGCGAGGAGCAGAGCCAGGAGGATGATGTCCCGCAACAGGATGGGCTCTTCCGCGAACATCGCCTCGGTCCGGGGGAGGGGCCGCTACTTCTTCTTCCGCGGCTTGGTCTTGGCGGCGCGCGCGACGGCGACGGACTTGTCCACCCACGGGCGCAGGCGGTCGGGATCCTCCAGCAGCTCCGCGGGCAGCTGGTAGTACTGCATGACGTGCGTGTCGTCTCCGAAAGGCATGAACGGGCCCATGCCCTCGGCCTCGAAGTCGCCGCGGTTGGTGTCGTCCACCTTAAAGTAGACGTCCTCGCCGGTCATCAGCGCGAAGAACAGCCCGTCGGCATAGATGCCCACGCCGCCGAACATGCTGCGCGCGGTGACGTGCGCCACGCGCCCCAGCTGCTCCAACACGAACTCTCGGAACTCCTTGCCGACTGCCATGTGTGCCGGTGGATTGGATACGGAAGATGCGGGGCCGCGGCGCCGCCGTTCAGACCATGCCTTCCAGCGCGCGGCTCAGATACGCGTCCACCCCGCCGCCGCCGGGCGTGAGCACGCACTCCACCCACGCGTCGCGCTCGAAGCCGATCACCTCCAGCTCCCACACGCACGGCATCAGCCCCGTCGCGGTGCGGTCCTCCATCTCCGCCATCTTCTCGCGAGAGCCGATGTGGATGCGAGCGGCGAGCATGTTCTCGCCGTGCCACCAGAACGTGAGCAGGTAGTCACCGTCCGCGCCCATGTGGAAGATGGCGAACCCGGCGGCGTGGTGCTCGAACCCGTCCGCGTGCGCGGCGATCCCGGCGAACGCAAGGCGGCGGACGGCGTCGAGCGTGGCGGGATCCGCCGCCTCCTCCCGCGCCGCGTGGGCGATGGTGTACGCCTTGACGCGCCACTCGCCCTCCGTCCACACGCCGTGGGACCGGACGAGGCGCGCCTCGTACGCGGCGGGCGCGAGCGCGGCGCTCATCCCTGCGCCACCACGCGCCCGCGGCGGGGACGTGCGACCAGCTCGCCTCCGCAGTTGGGGCAGACGCCGCGCATCCCCACCGTGCACGCCGGGCAGAAGGTGCACTCGTACGTGCAGATGTACGCCGCGCCGTCGGCCGCGAGCGGCGCGTGGCACCGCTCGCACTCCGCCCTCATCTCCAGCGCCATCGCCGGGCCTCCGGATGGGGCGAGGCTCAGCGGCGGGATGCACCGCGGCTCACGCGGAACGAGTCCACATGGATGTCGAGGTTGTGATTCAGGCGCAGGCCCGCCACGCCCGGCCCGAAGCCCGCCCCCACGGCCGCCACGCGCGTGCCGTTGACGACGAATCGCACCGAGTCCGCCGCCGTGCGGATCTCCACCGTGTTGGTGGCCCGGCCGTTGGCGTCGGCCTTGTGCACGGCGTCGCTGTCCGTCCAGTCGATCACGGTGTGCACCTCGGTCCCCGCGCGGTGCTTCACCAGGAACTTCCCGTCGCCGCGCACCACCAGGTACAGGTAGGTCTGGTTCGGCGCGTCCAGGTTCTGCCCGGCCGCGAAGACGCCGTACGCCTCGGGGTGCCGCGGCGCGCGCGTCTGGGTGAGCGTGGCGCGCACGGTGTACGGCGCGGACACGCGGTCCGTGGGCCGCCAGAAGATGGCCGCGGGGCCGCCGGTGAAGTGATAGCCCGAGCCCATGCGCGTGAACGTGAGGTCTGCCTGCTTGGCGTCTGCCCGGTCCAGGCGCAGGTGCCAGCCCGCGGGCAGCGGTGCGGCCGAGCGGGCGGCGACGTCGGGGTCGCCCTGGTGCTGCGCCGGCGTCTGGGCCGCGAGCGGAGCGGCGGCCAGGAGCGTGGCGGCGAGGAGGAGCTTGCGCATGGGTTGCCTTGTCGGTTGGACGGTGGGGGGAGGGGGACGACGGCTACGGCTTCTTGCCGGACGAGCTGGGGATATCCGCGCGACATTATGGACTGGAAGAACTCCGTGAGCTCCGGCATGTGCGCCTGCATCTGCTCCTGCCCGATCCGCATGGACTGCGCCGTCATCTCGGGAGTCGCGCCCGCGATCCTGCGGCCCAGGGGCGTGCGGTAGAAGGCGGCGAGCTGGTGCAGCTCGCTCTCGGTGAAGAGCTGGGCGTACATGCGGGCGTACCGCGGCTCCAGCTCGTTCCACGGCATCATCCGGCGCATGAACGCGGTCATCGAGTCCGACCGCGCCGTCCCCGCCGCTCCGGCGCCGTACATCTGCGAGAGCATCGTGGACTCCATGTTCTTCCGGAAGTTCTCCTCCATGTCCATGGCCTGCAGCACCTCGCGCGCGGCGGCGAGCTGGCTGGCCGTGGGCTCGGGCGCGGCGGACGCGTGTGTCTGCGCGCGGGCGGCGGCGGGGGCGGCGAGGAGCAGCAGGGCGAGCGCGATGCGTTTCATTCGGCTTTGCGGGGAGGAGGGCGGATCGATACAAGACGGAAGTGCGCGGACGATGATCGGGCCGGATCCCCGCCGCCCGCGGTGAGGAACGGCGGGCGGGCGGCGGGCCGAGGTGAGGCTACGGCTTCGTCGGAGGCGCGGGCGGCGAAGCGGGCCCCTCGCCCATCAACGAGCGGATGTAGTCCATGAACTCCGGCATGCGCGCGCTCAGCCGCTGCTCGCTCAGGGACATGGAGCGCGTGGCCATCTGCGGCGTGAGCCGGATCATCTTGCCGCCCACGGGGGTGCGGTAGAACGCCGCGAGCTGCCGCAGCTCGGCCTCGGTGAACATCTCCGTGTACATGCGCAGGAAGTCCGGCTTCAGCTCGCCCCACGGCACCATCCGGTGCACGTACGCGCGAATCGAGTCGGAGTGCGCGGCCAGCGCCGGCAGCGTCGCGATGCGGGGCATCATGCCCGCGTCCAACGACTTGTAGTACGTGTCCTCGGCGTTCATCGCCACCAGCAGGTCCTCGGCGGCGGCCATCTGCCCGGCCGTGGCGGTGGAGGGCGGCCCGGCGGCCGGGGCCGTCTGTGCCTGCATCGCCGCCGGAGCGGCCAGGAGCAGCAGGGGAAGGAGGATGCGCTTCATCGGGTGGTGCGTCGTGGGAGATGCCTCGCCCGCGGGCGCGGGCCGGGAACCCGCAATGTAGGCCGCGTGCGACGGACGGGAAAGCACGTCGTCGGGACGGCATCTGCGCCAGGAGGGCGATGTCGATCGATGCGGGCTCGGCAACCCTCGGCCGCCGCGCATCTACCGTCTCGTCCCTCCCACCGCGCGCCGGTCGTCCACCGCTCGCTCTGCACGGCATCAAAGGCGAGCGTTCGAGTTCCGGAGATACGGGGCCACCGAACCTCGCATCAGCCTTCGCCGTTGCCGTTCTCGCCGCCGGGGGCGCCGCGCCAGTCGACCTTGGGGTTCTCGTAGTAGATCTCGCGGGCCGGCACGTACACCAGCTCGCGCTCCGGCCAGCGCAGCGCGGCCAGGTAGCCGCCGAACACGCACCCGCCGTCGATGTCGATGGTGTTGTACGAGCGCAGCGGCTCCGGCACCGGCTCGTGGCCGTAGACGGCGAGCGGCTCGTCCTCGCCCGGCGTCCAGGTAGCCGTCCAGTCCAGCGCACGCTCCGCGACGCCGCGGGTGCCGACCACGCCGTAGATGAGCTGCGCCTCGGTGGCCTCGTCGTCGCGGCCGGTGCGGTCGCGCGGCAGGGCGGCGTGGAAGACGACGAGCTTGCCGTCGGCCAGGATGAGCGAGCGGGGCAGGCGCTCCAGGAAGTCGCGCACGCGGCCGCGGAACTCGGCGCCGGCGCGGTCCAGGTCGCGCAGCGTGTCGCCCAGGCCGCTGCGCACGTCCACGTGGTTGCCGCGCAGGTAGTGCAGCAGCTTCACGCAGTGGTTGCCCGGCACCGCCAGCGCCGAGCCGCGCGCGTGCATGGCCATCACCCGCCGGAACACGCCCGCGCTGCTGGGGCCGCGATCCGCGAAGTCGCCCACCATCACAGCGCGGCGACCCTGCGGGTGCACGCGCGCGCCCTCCGCGTCCGGGGGCGCGTAGCCCAGCTTGTCGAAGAGCGCGTCCAGCTCCTCCAGGCACCCGTGCACGTCGCCGATCACGTCGAAGGGCCCGGCGTACGGAAGCGGTGAGGGCAGCGACAGGCGAATCACCGGCAGCAGGTCCGTATCCACGTCGCCGAAGAAGACCACGCGGCCCCACCCCTCCGCGTTCCGCCCGCCGGAGTGCGCGGCGATGAAGTCGCGCACCTGTCCCACCTGCGCGCGCAGCTCGCGGCCGGACAGCGGCTTGCTGCCCGTGCGGTTGCGGTACTGCGCCAACTCCGCGGGGATGTGGAAGCACACCGCGACGGACGGGCGGTCCCACCGGCGGCACACCTCCAGGATGCGCTGCCGCACTACTGGTCGCAGGAATGTCCCGTCCAGCACCGTGGTCAGGCAGCGGCGGGCGCGCGACTCCAGGATCTGGAGCAGCACGTCGAACGCCTCGTCGCTGGCCGCGAAGTCCGTCCCCGACCCGGCCACGAGGCGGCGGAGCTGGTCCATGCACAGCGTCTGCGGGCCGCGGAAGTTGCGCCGCGCCCACTCCGTCTTCCCCGACCCCGCCGACCCCACCGTCACCACCACCGAGCCCGGGTCGATGCGGAGCACCCGGTCGGTGTAGATGTGCGGCTGCCCGATCTCGGTCATCTATCGAAAGCTCTTGCTCTGTCGTGACTTACCGTTACGGATACCTGCGGATGAGACCTGGCGCGCCCTGCGAAAGTTCCGGCAAGATGGAAAGCCGGCGTTCGGATGCGCAGTCCCGCGCACTCAGAACCCGCCGTGGTCGGCCTCTTCCGCGGCCCTGCGCTCCCGCCGGCGGATGGCGACCGCGTTGAGGCGCCGGTCTTCGTCCGTCTCCAGGATGAGGCGGGGGACGGGCGTGGGGCGGCCGTTCAGCTTGTCCAGCGCGACGAATGTCACGAAGCACCGGTTGGTCTGCCGCCGCTTGCCCGTCGTCAGGTCCTCCGCCTCCACCGTCACCATGATGTCCATCGACGTGCGCCCCACGTGCACGATGCGTCCGTGCGCCTCCACGTACTCGCCGGCGTAGATGGGCTCGCGGAACTCCACCCGGTCGAAGCTCACCGTGACCACCGGCGTGCGCGAGTGCCGCCGCGCCACCACGCCGCCGCACTTGTCCACCAGCGCCAGGATCTCGCCGCCGAACACGTTGCCGTGGTGGTTCAGCTGGTCCGGCATCATGCTTTCGGAGAGCACCGTCAGGGAATCGCGCGGCGTCTTGCCCGCGGGCGCGGAGGTCTCGTTCTCGTCCATCGTCGCACGGAGATGTGAAGGCTGCGGTCGCGGCGCGCGGGGACGCCGGCTCAGGCGCGGGAAGATAGCGGGAACGTGCGGCGTGGAAAGCCACCCGGCAGACGAAAGTGTAGTCTTGATATAGAAATGTCCGGGTTGGTTGATATAGAAATGTCCTCCTTCGGGACAGGTTCGCCCACACTGGAGTGGAAACCTGCGACGGAGCGAGGAGATGCTAAAGATGAGCACGCGAGATCGGGATCGACT
>DASRQW010000204.1 GCA_035696245.1 Longimicrobiaceae bacterium
CGAGGTGAGTGAGCAGGTGATTTCGCCTCGCAGCCTGAGCCATCGCGCACGCCACGCGCAGCCGCTCACGCGCGAGGAGTCCGACCGCGTGGCCCGCATCGCCCGCGTGATGGTTGTGGCGGCGGAGAACTTCGGGGACGCGGATCGGGCCGCGCGCTGGCTCCGCACGCCGAACCATGCCCTCCAGGAGCGCATCCCCCTCAAGCTCCTTGCGACCAGCGAAGGCGCGCGCGTAGTGGAGGAGAGCATCTACCGGCTGGCGCACGGCATCTTCGCCTGATGCTCGTGTACCGCATCGCGCGGGCAGCATACTCCGCGCTGGACGGCGAGGGCGCGCGGCGCTCCGGCGGGCGCTGGAACTCGCCGGGCACGCCGGTCGTCTACACTGCCGGCTCACGCGCACTCGCCGTGCTGGAAGTCCTCGCCTGGACCAACCCCGCCACTGCCCCACTCGACCTCGCCCTGTTCGAGATCGAAGCCCCTGCACCCGGCACGGACGACGTCGTATCACCGGAATCGCTGCCCGCCGGCTGGCGCCAGCCCGGATTCGCCGGCTGCCGCGCGGCGGGCGACGCTTGGGCCGCCTCCGCGTCCAGCACGACGCTGAGGGTCCCGTCCGCCATCGTCCCCGAGGAGTGGAACTACCTCATCAACCCGCGCCACCCCGGCTTCGCCACCGTCCGCATCGTCTCCGCCCAGCCGTTCGAGTTCGACTCCCGCCTTCTCCGCTGACGCCGATTCGATCACTCCGCCTTCACAGCTCCCGGTGCGCGTCCTGGTTGATCGCATCCGCCAGGTTGCCCACGTGCACGTTGGGATGGCCCTCGCCGCCCAGCTCGCGCGACGGGTTGCGGGGGATGTCCACGCCCTCGGCCGTCTCCGCGATCAGGTGGTCGACCACGGCCTTGAAGTCGCCCGTGCGCTCGAAGACGGCGATCTGCCGGTCCGCGCTCGACCCCTCGTCCAAGATCTTGAAGGCGTACTCCACCTCGGCGCGGCTGCCCAGCTCGTCCACCACGTCGTCGATGAACCACTCGATCAGCTCGCGGATCAGGTCGCGCGCCTTCACCTCCTGCTGCTTGCCCAGGTCGATGAGGTTGCCGTTCAGGCCGTAGCGCACGGCGCGCCACTTGTTCTCCTCGATCAGGTCGCTGGGGTACACGCGGAAGGTCATGTTGTCGCGCCGCAGCTTCCACAGCTTGGCGATGATGGCCTGCAGGATCGCCGCGATGCTCACCGCCTCTTCCAGGCGCGTGCACACGTCCAGGAAGCGGAACTCCAGCGTGGGGTAGATGTGGTGCGGCCGCACGTCCCAGTAGATCTTGGAGCCGTCGGGGATGCACTTGGTGGTCGTGAGCGTCTCCTGCAGGTCCTGGAAGTCGCCCCAGCTCCGCATGATGCGCGGCACGCCGGTGCGCGGGAAGTTGCGGAACACCACGCTGCGGTAGCTCTTGAGCCCCGTGTTGCGCCCCATCCAGAACGGCGAGCTGCTGGACAGGCAGAGCAGGTGCGGCAGGAAGTAGCGCGACACGTTCATCGCGTCGATCAGGAACTCCTTGTTCTCGATCCCGATGTGCACGTGCGTGCCGAAGATGAGGAGCTGCTGCGCCAGGTCCTGCATGTCCTGCTTCACGCCCAGGTAGCGCTCCAGCGGCGTGATCTCCTGCGTGATCCAGCTCGAGAACGGGTGCGTTCCCGCCGCGACGACCTTCAGGTCCTTCTTGGCCGCCAGCCCCATAACCAGCCCCCGCAGCCGCTTCAGCTCGGAGCACGCCTCGGCGGGAGAGGCGCACACCTTGGTGCCGATCTCCACGATGGACTGGTGCAGCTCCGGCTTCACCTCGCCCAGGATGAGGTGGTCGTCCTCCAGGATCTCGGTGATGTAGCTCCGGAGCTCCCGCGTCTCCGGGTCGATGATCTGGTACTCTTCCTCGATGCCGATGGTCAGCGAAGGCTGCTTCATTGCGGGGCTCGCTGTTGTGGGACGCTGTGCGCTCGGTCCTCCGAGCAGCTGATGCTGTGTAGCCTGACCAGTCTAGTCGCGCGCAAAAAGGGCACGGAGCCTCCGATAGATATCCGGAAGATTGATCGTAAACCCGCTACCCTCATATCTCGTCAGTGATACAGTCCCACCGAGAAGAGGCTCTTCGTCTGGAGGTGCAGCAGTGCGATGTGAGTCAGCCAAGATAGAGCCGGACAGATATTGCCGCTGCTGCTGGATTGTCGTCTGCTGTTGCTCGATTGTGGCTTGCTTAAGCTGAAGAATGCTGCCAGCGAGTGCTAGCTGGCCCTTGAGGTGTTGGACATTAGCAATGAGTTGCTGAATCCGATAGTCAGCGATGTCGGTACTGACGTTGTCAGTGCTCGCCATCGGAATCTTCAGATAGAGTTCAAGAGCCTTCTGGATTTTCTCCAAAGCATCCCGTTCATCGATCGGACTGACAGAGAACAGCACTTGGTCGGCCACTTCCCGCAACTCGCTGCGCGCCTCGACGCCAAATCCTCGCAAGAACTCAACGAAATAGAGGAGATACTGCTCACAAGCGACGCGTACATCTGTCGGGAAGTCGAAGTACATCCGAATAGCCGAATTGTCACTCGCTTGAGTAAGTAAACGATCAGTATGAATCGAAATCGCTTCAATTTCCTTGATTTTCCTCTCCATCTCATCTCCCACGTTCACCCGGGAGTCGTGAACAGGTGATATAACCCTGTAGCCGTCGTCAGCGATGAAGTCATCTAGAACTAATAAACTTGAACGTCGGCGGAAACACTCCTCCTTTATTGTTCGAACATACTTTAGTGGGCTCCATGGTTTATTCCAATTCATGGCATCTAAAGACACAAACAATTCGATTGTGGGGCCTTCGAGCAGGATTGTGAGCCGTCTGACTAGATTGGACGTGGAGTCCTCGAACAGAAATTTGATACTTTTCTGCACTCCAGCTATCTCATGAAACTGCAGGCTGCCCAGTAACTGCCGCCCGTAACTCGTCCTGACAATTATCTCGACAGCAGCATCAGAGATGTCAGACTTCGAAATCGGTTCATCGTCTAACAAGACGATGCGTTGGCCTGTCTGTCCAGTAGCTAATCGTAGGCGGTAGCGCTGAGACGAGTCACTCATCGCCGGTCCACCAGCATGGTGGCGACGCTCGATCCGCCGCCGGCCGTCACGTTGAGGAGCGGGTCGGTGGCGATGCGGGTCAGGCCGCCGTCCATGGTCACGCCGTTGGTGAGGAACGGGGCGATGTCCACCATGCGGTCGGTGATCTGCACGCGGCCGTCCACGAAGCTGGCGAACGGCTCGGTGGGGAGCACGATGCGCTCCTGCACCACGTACGGCACCTCCAGCGCGCCGCGCACCGCATCGTCCCAGGCGGCCTGGTCCACCAGCCAGCCCAGCACGATGCCGCGGCCGCCGTAGTCGTCGTTCGGCTTCAGCACGAGCTGCTCGCGGTTGGCGCTGATCCACGGCAGCAGGTCGATCTCCGCGCCGTCCTTCACCGTTCTCCGCTCCTCGACGATGCGCGTCCAGGGGATGTGCGCCTGCACCGCCCGCTGCTCATCTGCCGAGAAAAGGTGGGCGTTGCGCTCGTCGCCCAGCACCGCGAGGCTGGCCTTCTTGTACAGCACCTTGCAGCGGAACGGGTTGGCCATGCACACGGCGCCGTCGCGGACCGCGCGGACCACCGGGCTGTCGATGCCGCAGCGGTCCACCAGCTCGTCGATCAGCACGCGCTTGTAGATGAGCGTCACGTGGAAGTCGCCCGCCATCAGCTTGCCGTCGCGGTACTCTACCTCGCGCGGGTCCGCGATCTCGCAGGGAATCCCGTGCGAGCGGAAGTAGTCGCGGAAGAAGACGAACTCGCTGTACGTGGGCACCTCTTTCCAGTCCAGGATGCCGATGCGCGGCAATTCGCGCCCGCCGCTCCACTGGCGGTGCGCGTCCAGCAGCCCGTGCAGCACGCTCTGGCGGCTGGGCAGCGGCGTCACCTGGTGTGTGCGCAGGAACTCGCCCATCACCGGCAGCGCCATGAACACCTCGGAGAGGACGTCCATGTACGCGGGCCCGGCCGGCGTCTCCGCGTTGTACTCGGTGAACCGCAGCGAGCCGTCGTCCGGGTTCCAGAAGGCGTCCAGGCGCGACGTGGGGCTGGGCGCGTCGAAACCGGGATCGTCGCCCAGCAGCGACTCCTCCCAGTCCAGCAGGCGGAACTGCGCGCGGAACGCCGCGTCCGCCATCGCCGCCTTGTACGCGCTGCCGAACGCGCCCATCAGCGTCTCTACCGCGCGGCGGATGGTGGCGTACTCGCCGTGCGTCAGGAAGCGCGGCCGCAGCACGCTGCACAGCGGCCGCTCGCCGAAGAACATGCCCCGGCGGCGGTGCTCCTCGTCCATGCGGGCCTGCGTCTCGCCGCCCACCTCGTCGGTGAGCAGCGAGTGGAAGGCATCTACCGCGTCGCGAGCGCGCACCGGCTCACTCCCCCACGGGCACGTCGCGCCGCGGCGAGTCCCCCGCCGATGCGCTGCCGTCCGGCACGCCGCCTGATCGCCCGCCGCCCCGCTGGCCGCCCGCCGGGTCCGCGCGGCGCACGTCTCCGCCGCCCGCATCCGCATCGTCGGACGACTGCGATGCGCGGTCGTTCGCCGCACCGGTGCCGTCCGCCGCCGGTTGGCCCGTTCCCGCGCTCAGCGACTGCGACGAGCCCGCGTCCTCTTGCGCGGCACCCTCCACCGCCCACGCGCCGCCGTAGCCGCCCGGCACGTCCGTCCGCGTCGCGCCCGAGCCTCCGGCAGATGCGCCCGCGCCGTCGCCGCCGGACCGCGACGCCCCTCCCGAAGCCGCGTTCGCCGCGCCACCGCCGGCGTTCGAGCTGTTCGGATCGCCGGGCGGTGAGGACTCGCCGCCGGAGATCCAGCCGCCGTCCGCCGCCATCCGCTCGTTCGCGTTCGCGCCCGAGCCTTCCCCATCGCCGGGCAGGTAGCCCATGTCGCCGTCGGAGACGAGCGTGCCGCCGTCGTTCGCGTCCGAAGCCTGCGCATCTCCGGACGGCTGCGTATCGCCCGGCTGCTGCGCATCTCCGGCCTGCTGGCCGCCTTCCGTATGCTGCTCATCTCCCGACGGCTGGTCGCCCTGCTCGCCGTGCGACGCGGCCGATTCCTCCGTCACGCTGCCGTGGCCGCCGGAGAGGCCGCCCTCGGCCCAGGCGGAGCCTTCGGGCTCGGCATCCCCGCCCGGCGCCACGTCGGTCCACGTCACCGTCGGCTCGCCGCCCATGACGGTGGACGCGTGGATCGACTCGCGCTCCTGCGAGCTTCCGTCAGCCGACGACGAGCGGCCGTTGCCGCCTTCCTTGCCAGCTTCGGCCGCGAACGCCTCGCCCGCCGCGCCGCGGCGGGAGCCGGCGAAGAGCTGCTGCCAGCCGACCTGCTTGTCCTGCTCCCGCGGCTCCTTGGCGAAGCGGATCGCCATGTCGGCCATGTGCTTCACCACCCAGTCGAAGTAGTGCGGCGTCAGCGAGTTGACGTCCATGTCCGGCGCCGGGTTCATGAAGTCGATCGCGTAGGGAACGCCGTCGCGCACCGCCCACTCCATCGAGTTCATGTCGTAGCCCAGCGCCTGCACCAGCTTGCGCGAGTCGTCCACCACGCGCTGCCCCAGCTCTGCGCTCAGGTGGTCGTGCTCCACGTGGTAGCGGCGCTCCTTGGGGTCGTACTTGATGGGCAGGATCTCGTCCTGCCCCAGGCAGATGCAGCGGATGAACTGCTCCCACTCGATGAACTCCTGCACGATCATCGTGAGGGTGCCGCTCTGGTTGTAGTTGTCGATCAGCTCGTCCATGGTGCGGCACACGTACACGTCGCGCCACCCGCCGCCGTGCGCGTCCTTGAGGATGCACGGCATGCCGATGTAGTCCACGATACCCTGCCAGTCCAGCGGGTACTGCAGGTTGCGCAGCGACTCGTCGTGCACGATGCCGGGGATGTACTCCCTGTGCGGCAGCACCACCGTCTTGGGATGCGCGATGCCGAGCTGCGTGGCCAGCGCGCCGCCGAAGAACTTGTCGTCGGCCGTCCACATGAACGGGTTGTTGACCACGGTGGTGCCCTGCAGCACCGCCTGCTTCAGGAACGAGCGGTAGAACGGCACCTCGTGGCTGATGCGGTCTATGATCACCGCGTACTCGGCCGGCTCGTCGATGCGCGGGGCGCCCAGCTTCACGAACTCGGCGGTCACGCCCTCGTCGCGGCGGTTCACCTCCTCGATGAACGCCGGGGGAAACGACCACTCCCGCCCCACGATGAGCCCCACTTTCAGCGTCATGGCCGTTCTCCCTTTGGGTGATTCGTTCGCTTCGGTGCGTGCTTCCAGCCG
>DASRQW010000205.1 GCA_035696245.1 Longimicrobiaceae bacterium
AACAACCGCGACCTCAACTACGTCACCTGGGAGCAGCGCGCCATGGAAGGCGAGCCCAAGTTCCCCGCATCTCAGGACTTGATCGACTTTCCCTCCGCGCGGTACGCCGAGCTGCTGGGGCTGACCGGCATCCGGGTGGAGCGGCCGGAAGACGTGGGGCCCGCGTGGGACCGCGCCCTCTCCGCAGACCGGCCCGTCGTTATCGACGCCCTGGTGGATGCGGACGTCCCCACGCTCCCGCCCGAGCCCGGCAAGCCGCACGAGATGGTGAGGAAAGCTCTCCGCCAGGGCGACCCCGACGCGGAAGGCGTGCGCGAGCAGATGAAGAAGCAGGGGATGGACTGACCGGAAGATGCGGATCTCGGGCGACCCACATCAGGGAGATGCAGATCAGGAGACGCGGATCGAAGATCCGGACGAGGAGACGCCGCCGGGTCGAGCCTTGAATCGGATCCGCATCTCCCGAACGGATTCCGATCCCCGCCGCCACGGTGGATCAATGCGAGGCCGCAGCGGCGCGGATGATGCGAGGCATCGTAAGTCGTTGCGGTGGATGCGGAAAGCGGGATGTGGAACGGGCCGGGCGGTCCCGAACGTGCACGCCGCGGCCGCGCCTCCAGACGGGAGAGCGGCCGGGACGCGGACCAGGTTCAGCCGCGTCCGGCACCACGCAACGAGCAACGCGGGAGACGTGCGATGAGGAACGGAAGCAAGGGACTGCGGATGATGGCGGTGGCCGCGCTGGCCTCCGGGGCGATGCTGGCGGGGCACGCGCGCCCGGCCGCCGCGCAGCGGATGAGCGACGCGAACATCCTCCAAGCCGAGATGACGGCCAACCAGAACGAGGTCGCGTCCGCGCGCTACGTGCAGGCGCACGCGCACGCCGCCGCCGTGCGCACCTACGCCGCCATGCTGGTGCGCGACCACAGCGCGGGCCTGTCGCAGAACCGCGCCACCGCCCGCGCCGCGCACGTCACCCCGCGCGCCATGCCGGGCGACGACAGCGCCGCCAAGCAGCGCGAGCTGATGCAGCGCCTGCGCTCGCTGCACGGCGCCGCGCTCGACAAGGCCTACATCGACCACGCGGTCGACGACCACCGCGAAGACATCCAGAAGGCGCACACCATGGAGTCGCAGGCGCACGCCGCGGCCGTGCGGCGCATGGTGCACGGCACGCTGCCCGTGCTCCAGAAGCACCTGGACCGCGCCCTCGCGCTCCAGAAGCGGATGTAAGGCAGCACCGGGCCCGCCCCGCGCGGGCCCGCCACACCCCCACGGCGGAGGCGAGCGATGAAGGCAGTGGTGTTCCACGGGATCGGCGACATCCGGCTGGACGACGTCAAGGAGCCCAAGCTCCAGGAAGGCACCGACGCCCTGGTGCGGCTCACCGCCAGCGCCATCTGCGGCACCGACCTGCACATGATCCGCGGCACCATGCCGGGGATGGTGCCCGGCACCGTGCTGGGCCACGAAGGCGTCGGCATCGTGGAAGAGGTCGGGAAGAACGTGCGCAACCTGAAGAAGGGCGACCGCGTCGTCATCCCCAGCACCATCGCCTGCGGAAGCTGCTCGTACTGCCGTGCCAGCTACTTCGCCCAGTGCGACAACGCCAACCCCAACGGCGCCCGCGCCGGCACCGCCTTCTTCGGCGGCCCGGCCACCACGGGCCCGTTCCAGGGACTCCAGGCCGAGTACGCCCGCGTCCCCTTCGCCAACGTGGGCCTGGTCAAGCTGCCCGACGGGCTGGACGACGACCGCGCCATCCTGCTCTCCGACATCTTCCCCACTGGCTACTTCGGCGCCGACATCGCGGGCATCGACCCCGGCGACACCGTCGTCGTGTTCGGCTGCGGGCCGGTGGGCCTGTTCGCCATCGCCAGCGCGCGCATCATGGGCGCCGGCCGCATCCTGGCGGTGGACACGGTGCCGTCGCGCATGGAGATGGCGCGCGACCTGGGCGCCGAGACCATCGACTTCAACGCGGAAGACCCCGTCGCCACCATCCTGGAGCTCACGGGCGGCATCGGCGTGGACCGCGCCATCGACGCCGTGGGCGTGGACGCCGAGCGGCCGCACTCCGGGCCCGCGGCCAAGAAGGCCAAGCCGATGGCGAAGGAGATGGACCGCGAGATGGAGACCGTCGCGCCCAAGACCAACCCCAAGGGCGACAACTGGCACCCCGGCGACGGTCCCTCGCAGGTGCTGTCGTGGGCCG
>DASRQW010000206.1 GCA_035696245.1 Longimicrobiaceae bacterium
TAACCTTCCGGCACCGGGCAGGCGTCAGTGCCTATACGTCGTCTTGCACGACTTCGCAGACACCTGTGTTTTTGCTAAACAGTCGCTTGGGCCGATTCTCTGCGGCCGGCTTCCCCTTACGCCCGCTAGGGGGCGTTCAAGTACCGCCGGCTCCCCTTCTCCCGAAGTTACGGGGACATTTTGCCGAGTTCCTTCTCCACAGTTCACTCGAGCACCTGAGGCTTCTCGCCTCGCCTACGTGTGTCCGTTTGCGGTACGGTCACAGGATGCACTCCCCGCCGAGGCTTTTCTCGGCAGCCTGATTACGCAGACTCCCAGAGGACGAATCCTCCGGTCGGCATCAGATCTCGGCTACCCGGGTCTTTTATCCCCCGGGAACGCCTACCTCCTTGCACCGGGACTACCGTCGCCCGGCCCTGCTTTCACTCCTGCGTCCCCCCTGCGGGTGGTAACGCACATCCTGTGGTGCGGGAATATTCGCCCGCTTCCCATCGCCTACGCCCTTCGGCCTCGGCTTAGGGTCCGACTGACCCAGGGCGGACGAGCCTGCCCCTGGAAACCTTAGGCTTTCGGTGACGGGGATTCTCACCCCGTTTATCGCGTACTCATTCCGGCATCCTCACTTCCGGCCGCTCCACGGGAAGGTTTCCACCCCCGCTTCTCCGCTACCGGAACGCTCCCCTACCATCCCGCACTCCCGTAGGAGTGCAGAATCCCTGGCTTCGGCGTCGAGCTTGAGTCCCGACCATTATCGGCGCAGGCGCACTTGACTGGTGAGCTATTACGCACTCTTTCAAGGTATGGCTGCTTCTAAGCCAACCTCCCAGTTGTCAATGCACACCCACATCCTTTCTCACTGAGCCCGTACTTGGGGGCCTTAGCCGAGGGTCTGGGTTCTTTCCCTCTCGTACACGCACATTATCGCGCGTGTGCTGTCTCCCGGAGTCCATGTCCACGGCATTCGGAGTTTGATAGGAGTTGGTAACCCGGTGGGGCCCCGCGTCCTTTCAGTGCTCTACCTCCGCGACACACGCTCCGAGGCACTACCTCAATAGTTTTCGGGGAGAACCAGCTATCTCCGAGCTTGATTGGCCTTTCACCCCTACCCACAGCTCATCGGAACATTTTTCAACATGAACCCGTTCGGACCTCCACTCGGTGTTACCCGAGCTTCATCCTGGCCATGGGTAGATCGCTTCGGTTTCGGGTCTACCGCCACGTACTGAACGCCCTGTTCAGACTCGCTTTCGCTACGGCTCCGCCTCTCAAGAGGCTTAACCTCGCACGTGACGAGTAACTCGCCGGATCATAATGCAAAAGGCACGCAGTCAGGGACCCTAAGTCCCCTCCTACCGCTTGTAGGCACACGGTTTCAGGATCTCTTTCACTCGCCGTCAGGCGTTCTTTTCACCTTTCCCTCACGGTACTGGTGCACTATCGGTCACGGACGAGTATGTAGCCTTGGAGGGTGGTCCCCCCAGATTCCGACGGGATTCCTCGTGTCCCGCCGTACTCAGGTATCCAGGCCATCCGCTGGTGTCTGTTTTCGCATACGGGGCTCTCACCCTCTCTGGCAGTGCGTTCCAACACGCTTCCGCTAACAGACCCATGCAGACGGAACTAGTCCCGCCTGGACCCTACAACCCCGACCCCGAAGGACCGGTTTGGGCTCCTCCCCTTTCGCTCGCCGCTACTCGGGGAATCTCGTTTGATTTCTTTTCCTGGGGATACTTAGATGTTTCAGTTCTCCCCGTTGGCCTCCGTCTCCCTATGTATTCAGGAGCGGATGACGAGACATGACTCTCGCCGGGTTTCCCCATTCGGGCACCTCCGGATCAACGCCTACGTGCGGCTCCCCGAAGCTTTTCGCAGCTTATCACGCCCTTCATCGCCTGTCCGTGCCAAGGCATCCACCGTGCGCCCTTATTCCGCTTGACCGGATATGCCTATTTATCCGGCCCACCGAACCCTATACCCACACACGTGGTGCTCTCCACCGAGGATCCCTCCTCGACGAATTCCACCTCAACTACCCTTCCCCTTACCCAAATTGTCAAATAGTCCGTTCGCAGCCATCCAACCGCTGCGGAGCCTTCCAATATACCAGCCCTTACCTCGAAAGTCAAGCGCAGGACCGGCTGCCCCGAGAGCCGCCGTCCACGCCGTGCTTCCATGAAGGGCTCCAAATATACCGCTTCCAAAAACGGTGTCAACCCCCGCCATCCCGCGCGCAAATACCCACCCTGCAACGCCTTGCAGAGTATGGCCGATCTTATGCTCGGCGATCTGTCCGCCCCCACTTCTCGCGATGACCTCCGCATCGCGCCGCGTCAATCTGCAGCTTCAGCGTCGGTCCCGATCAAGTGAGGATGGACCCGAGAAAGCAAAGATGGAGCAACGGCGAACGTGTGCCATCTCCCAGGTTGCTAACAGTAGCTTGCGCTCAGCTCGGCGGGATAGCCGCGCCGGACTCGTGCGGAGAGGTGCGTGGGAGCGCGGGTTCGCGCGAGGGCCAGAGCAGGCGCGTGGCGAGCACCCAGCAGCAGAGCGCCACGAAGCCGATCAGCTCGCTGCCGTGGCGTACGGGGTGGTAATCGGCGAAGATGCGGCGGCCGGTCTCGGCCAGGTCGCCCAGGCCGAAGCCGGTGCCGGCGGCCGGGCCCTGCCGCCAGAGCGCCGGGATGACGGAGAACTTGAGCACGGCGAGCACGAGGGCGAGGCTGCCGAGCGACACCATCAGCCGGTGGGAGGTGCCGCGGCCGAGGGCGGCCCAGGCAGTGATCGCGAGGCCGGCGACGACGACCCACTGCACCAGCCCCGGCGGCGGAAAGAGCAACGCGAGAAGCTGCGCGTTCGCGATGGTGCCGTAGGCGACGGCGATCCAAGCGACGAGCGTGTGGCGCAGCTCCCACGCGCGGCGGTGGACGAGCACGTACGTGAGCAGCAGCGCGAAGAGGCCTTCCACCAGGCCGAAGGTGCGGTACTCGACGCCGGCGTCCGCGAGCGTGAAGCCGGCGAGGACGGCGGCGGCGAGGAAGAGCAGCGATGCGCCCGTGGCGCGCTGGGCGGCGGTCATCGGCCCGGAATCCATTCGAGGGGCCCGGCGCGGAGACGGCGGCGGGCCTCGGCGGCGAGGGCGCCGGCGCGGGCGCGGATGGCGGGCTGCGTGGGCACGGCCCGCACGCGCTCTGCCGAGGCGAGGGCTTCGCGGAGGAGCGCGTCGTTGTCGGCGTGCCACCATGGGGCGGCGCCGGACGCCAGCAGAAGCGAGGCGCGGTCGAGCGTCATGGTGGCCCACAGCTCGGTGGCGGCAGAGGCCTGGGCGCTGTCCGCGGTGTTGCCGCGGGCGATGCGCGCTTCTTCGGCGGCCTGCGCGTAGCCGGTGACGGCGGCGGCAGTGTCGCCGCGTGCGAGGGCCTGCTGCGCGGCGACCTGGCGCTCGCGCGCGCGGGACATGCGCGGGGTGTAGGCGTCCGGGCTGAGCGTGATCCAGGCGCGGCTGCCTGCCTCGGCGGTGGACTGCGGGGCCTTGGCGTACAGCAGGATGGACGCAAGCGTGAGCACGGCGAGTAGCGCGAGGCCGGGGCGTACCCACGGGTGGCCCAGGCCGTCGCGGTAATCCGTCGTGTCCAGTGCGGGCGTCGCGTCCAAGGGAACCAGTTCACGGAGATGAATGCCGATCAGCCGCCGCGGCTGTGTTGCGCGAAGATACGGTCGAAGTGCGTCGGCAGAGGTTCGCAGGACGCGGGCCGTAGCGCAGAACTCGCGCGGCGCCACGGGCGGGCATGGTCGGGAGGGATGAAGCCGTGCGCGCGTCTGCGACCGCGCGTCCAGCGAGGACACGGCGGACGGATGGGTGCGGTTCGGGAAGGTTGGGAGGGCGGAAGGACGAGCGGACACGCCAGTCCGTGCCCTACAAGGCGGAAGAGTTTGGGCGGGGCGGGAGAGGCCGGTGCAGAGGAGGGTTGCGGATGCGATAAATCGCACCCCTACAACAGATTACATCATCCAAAACAAAGCGGAGCAAGACCGGCGGCGGTTTGCCGGGCTTGCTCCGCGGGCGGGGAGACCCCGGACGGAGGCGGCACAGTGGTATCGTGTCGCCGGAGGAGGAGGCTCACCGCCCCCGCGTAGGAGACGGGTGGCAGGCACCGCAGTTCAGAGGTGCCGGCCACCCGGCTCCGGAGCGGTCCGCCGCGCCGAGATCCGCCGCTACGTCCGTAAGAGATGGGTCAGTCGGAGAGGTCCCAGTCGTCCTCGGCGGCCTTCATGCGCAGGGCGGACGGGCCGGAGCGACGGACGGCGGGGGCCTTCACGTGCTTCGCGACGATGTCCCGCGTTCCGTCTACCTTTAGCTGGCGGAAGAGGAAGGCGAACTGCTCGTGCAGCGTCTCGCGGATGGCGGCGCGGTTCTCTTCCGGCAGCTCCCACAGCTCGCGCTTGAACGTGCCGAGAGCCTTCTTGCGGGCCTTGTAGATGAACTGCTCCTCCGTGTCGCCGGGCTTGCGTTCGTCCGGGAAATTCACGCGGCAGTGCTCGTACATCCGCTCGCGCAGCTCGGAGGGGAGCGCGGGGTGGTCGTACAGCATGTTCTGGAAGTTGGTGGCCAGGTGGATCTCGGCCGTCTCCACGCCGGGGAAGTTGCCAAACGCGCTCTGCGGCAGCGTGGACGCGCCGTGCTGCACCGCGCCCGCCAGCCCGTACTCGCGACGGGAGATGTCGCTCAGGCTGCGCAGCGTCTCGAAGTCGATGGCGACCTCGGCGATGGAGCCGTCGGGCAGCACGGTGCCGCCGTGCGAGGTGCCGGACTGGACGGAGATCTTGGACAGGCCCTCGACCTTGCCGCCCGCGTGCCCCGCAAGGCGCTCCAGCTCGCGCGCGTACCCGTCCATGTACGCGCGGAGCTCCTCGGGCGTGGAGTTCTCGGTGCCCACCTCGCCGATCTCCCCGCCGATGCTCACGTCCACGCCCGCGGGCTGGTAGTGGCGCACGTACGCGGTCAGCTCGGCCGAAAGGCGGTAGTTCAGCTCCTGCTGCGCGGCCAGGCCGTCCTTCGATAGGTCGACCAGCGTGGAGGTGTCGATGTCGATGTTGTAGAAGCCGGCGTGCAGCGCCTCGCGGACGAGGTCCTTGACGGCGCGCATCTCCGGCTCGGGGGCGGCCTTGTACTTCTTGGCGTTGAGCTGAAAGTGGTCGCCCTGCACGAAGAGCGGGCCCGTCCACCCTTCCTTGATGGCGGCGGCGGTCATCACGGCCACGTATTCGTGCGGGCGCTGGTCGGTGTAGCCGATCTCGGAGCGCGCGATCTCGAGGATCATGGCGCCCACGTTCAGCTCGCGGGCGGCGCGGAAGAGGGCGCGGCCGGTGTCGTACGCGGCGGCGCGGACGTTCATGGCGGGCACGGTGAAGCCGCTTACCTCGCCGCGGCCGCGGGCCATGTACAGGTCGTGGATGGAGGCTGGCGCGACGCCCAGCGCCTGACCCGCCTCGCCGATGAGCCAGCGGGCGGTGTCGCGCACGTCGTCGCTCTCGCCGAAGACGGCCGCGTGGACCAGCCGGTCGATGGCGGACGCGCGCAGAGCGGCTTCGTCGGCCACCTGCACGCCGCCCTCGCCCGCGGTGACCGCGGCCGAGACTTGGCCGAGCAGGGCGCGCACCGGGGCGCGGGCGAGCAGCTCGCGGTCGTCCGCGGCGGCAACGGCAGTGTCCACCATGATCTTTCCTCGGGAAGGTTGCGTGGATCGGTTCTCGGGCCCGGATGGCGCGGGGAACGCGGCGGCGCTCCCCATCTACCGTGACGGAAGCGCGGCGGGACGGCCCGGGCGCACCATAATGCGGGGCGTGGCGGGGCTTCTGCAAGCACGAAGCCGCCGGGGACGCCGTGGTGCGACGCTTGCACCCGCGGCGCGGGATGACGAGACGACACGACGCACGGAACGCGCTGCTCGCGGCGGGCGGGGCGGCGGCGGCGCTGGCGGCCTACGCGTTCCTGGTGGAGCCGCGGTGGCTGGAGACGACGCACACGCGCATCCACCGCCGCGGGCTGCACGCGGACCTCGAAGGCTTCCGCATCGCCCTGCTTACGGACCTGCACGCGGGCGAGGGGGTGCCGCTCTCCCTCATCCGCCGCGCGTGCCGCATGGCGATGCGCGAGAAGCCGGACCTGATCGCGCTCACGGGCGACTTCGCTGCGGACAGCTCGGTGGGCTTCGACAGGGTCCTGAGCGCGCTGGACGAGCTCTCCGCGCCCTTCGGCGTGTACGCGGTGCCCGGCAACCACGACCACACGGTGGGGATCGAGACGTGGCACCGGCAGGTGGCGCGGCACCCCGTGCTGCACGACCTGACGAACGGCGCGACGATCCTGCGGGTGGGCGACGCGCGGCTGTGCGTTGCCGGAGTGGACGACTACTCGGAAGGCGAGCCGACGCTCTCCGCGCTACCTGCGCCGAAGAAGCGGGACTTCACGCTGCTGCTGGCGCACGACCCCGGCCAGGCGGAGCGGGCCCGCCGCGGGCACGACCGGGTGGACCTGATCGTGAGCGGCCACACGCACGGGGGGCAGGTGCGGATGCCGTTCGTGGGCGCGCTGCGGAACCCGTCGGAGCACGACGAGCTGTACGACGAGGGACTGCGGCGCAGGCCGTGGACGCAGGTGTACACGTCTCGCGGGGTGGGCACGGTGCACATCCCCGTCCGTTTCCTCTGCCGGCCCGAGGTTGCGATCTTGGAATTGACCGGAACTCCGCGTCCGCCCCGCTGATGGTTGCCCGGCGAAGGGAACGCTCTTTGCAAAGGCCGGTGTGCGAACATACCGGTGGCGTTGTAGGACGGGACGACGCTCCGGCTCTCGACCGGTTCCGTCCACAGCGGAGGCACCATGGCCCGACAGACTGGCGTAGTTGAGTTCTTCAAGGACGACAAGGGGTTCGGCTTCATCCGGCCGGACGACGGCGGCAAGGACGTGTTCGTCCACCACTCGTCGATCCAGATGGATGGCTTCAAGTCCCTGAAGCGCGGGGACCGGGTCGAGTACGAGATCGTGGACGACCCGAAGGGGCCTCGTGCCGCCGACGTGCGGCGGGTCGAGGACTGAAGCACCGCTGCAAACAGGCGGGCGCGAAGCGGCGCCGGATCTCCCGGAGATTCGGCGCCGCTTCGTTTTTCGGCGGATGTCTCTGGCGAATGTCCCCGACCGGTTCGAGAGCCCGGTGAGCCGGGATCGGAAGATGCGCGGCGGCGGGATCGCCCTGGCGGCTAAAGCCGCGGGCTACGACGGCACGAAGCCCGCCTGCGCGGGCTGCTTCCGCGGCGGCGGAGAGCTTCGGATGCGTAGTTGCCGCGCCGCGTGGAGGCCGCCGGGGAGCATTGGGCGGGGTGCTCCGAATTGCGGCAACAGGTGGCGGAAGGTGTGGCGCTACGGGACAAGGACGATCTTGCCGAACTGGCCGCCCGCTTCCAGGCGCTCGTGCGCCTCGCGGACTTCGTCGAGGGGCATGACGGTGTCGATGACGGGGCGGATATCGCCGCGGGCGATGACGCGCAGCACCTCCTCGAACTCCGCGCGCGAGGCCATGGTGGTGCCGATGATCTCCAGCTGCTTCCAGAAGAGCACGCGCAGGTCCGTCTCGCCGCGGTGGCCCGTCGTCGCGCCGTAGGTGACGAGGCGGCCGCCGCGAGCGAGCGAGCGGACGCTGCCCTTCCACGTGGCCTCGCCCGTGTTCTCCACCACCACGTCCACGCCGCGGCGGCCGGTGTCGCGAAAGAGGGCCTTTGCCCAATCTTCCGCATCGCGGTCATAGACGGCGTGGGCACCCAGCGCCCTCACCCGCTCCACGTTCTGCGCCCCGCTGGTAACGGCGAAGACGCGAGCGCCTGCCAGCCTCGCGATCTGCACGGCGGCGATGGCGGTGCCGCCGGACGCGCCCAGCACCAGCACGTCCTCCCCCGCCCGCACTCGCGCGCGCGTGAGGAGCGCGCGCCAGGCCGTCTGGTAGGAGATGGGGATCGCCGAAGCTTCTTCGAACGACAGCGTGTCGGGGATGGCGTACGCGCTGGCGGCGCGGACTGCCAGGAGCTCGGTGAAGCCGCCGTTCGTGTGCTCGCCGAGAATCCTGTACTCCGCGCAGAGCGATTCCTCGCCGCGCGCGCAGTCGTGGCAGTGCCCGCAGAAGAGCGACGGGTTCACGACGACGCGCTGGCCGACGCGCGCCGCATCCACCCCCTGCCCCGCCTCGGCGATCACGCCGCTGATGTCGCATCCGCCGATGTGCGGCATGGTCGTCTCGATCCCGATGCCGCGGCGCACCCACAGGTCCAGGTGGTTCATCGCGCACGCCCGCACCTCCACCAGCACCTCGCCGGGGCCGGGCTGCGGGCGCGGGACGGCTTCGATGCGCACCACCTCGGGCCCGCCGTACTCGTGGAAGATCGCTGCGCGCATGGATGCCTCGTCGTAGGACCGGATTCGCGTGGTGCGGAGATGCGCGGGAACGTAGGATGATGGGTGATTGCGGGGAAGTGCTCGCGTCCCCGCGCGAGGGCGGGTGCGCGGAGAAGCGGCTGCGAAGACGGAAGCGGCGGTGTGCCGCGGAGCGCCTTGTCCCCGCCGCGGGCGGCGAGTTACCTTGGGTCGCCATGAGCTTCGGCAGCGCGGAGGACCGGCTGAATCCCGTGGCGCCCGAGGGCGCGGACGAGAGCACGCTGGGCGGCTACATGGCCGTCTACGGGCGCAGCGCCGCGTTCGAGGGTACGGACGGCGAGCCGTACACGGTGGGCATCGAGGCGGAGCAGGCCGCCGAGGGCGCGCACCCCTGGGTGGGCTACCTCGTCTTCCTGCGCTGGTCCGCCACCGGGAGCGCCATCATGGGCCACGTGGAGACCGAGGACCTGGCCGGCGGCGCCACCGAGGCCCACGTGCGCGCCGCGCTGGAGGGCCTGACCTTGCACGAGGTGCGCGCGCTGCTGGACGAGACCATCCGGCGCAAGCAGCTAGACGAGGACGCCTAAACTCCCGCGCCGGCCTTCCGCGCCCGGCACGTTTCTTACCTAGCCACCGACCCCATGCTCAAGCAGAGCCTTCTCTACCTCAGCAGCAGCCCCACGGCCAAGCGCGTGGTCACCGGCACGCCCGTGTCGCGCAAGCTGGCACAGCGCTTCGTGGCCGGCGACACGCTGGAAGAGGCGGTGGACGCCGCCCGGACGCTCAACGCGGCCGGGCTCAGCGTGTCGCTGGACTTCCTGGGCGAGAGCGTGGGCACGCGCGAGGAGGCCGAGGCCGCGACCGAGATGGCGGTGCGCATCCTGGAGACCATCGCCTCCGAGGGCATCGACGCCAACCTGTCGATGAAGCCCACGCAGGTGGGGCTGGACATCGACGAGGAGATGTGCCGCCGCAACATCGAGATCGTGCTGCAGCGCGCCCGCGAGCTGGGCGACGGCGACGGCGAGATCTTCGTGCGGCTGGACATGGAGAGCAGCGACTACACGCAGCGCACCATCGACCTGCTGGCGCAGCTGCGCGACGACGGCTTCCGCAACGTGGGCACGGTGCTCCAGTCGTACCTGCGCCGCACGCCGGAAGACGTGGAGGGCCAGATCGCGGCCGGCGCGCGCGTGCGGCTGGTGAAGGGCGCCTACCAGGAGCCGGAGACGGTGGCGTTCCCCGAGAAGGCGGAGACGGACCGCAAGTTCGTGGAGGAGATGGAGCGCCTGCTGGAGAGCGGCGTGTACCCCGCCATCGCCACGCACGACGAGCTGATCATCGACGCCGCCCGCCGCTTCGTGTGGGAGCGCGGCATCGCCAAGGACAGCTTCGAGTTCCAGATGCTGTACGGCGTGCGCCGCGACCTCCAGACGCGCCTCCAGGAAGAGGGCTACAAGGTGCGCGTGTACGTTCCCTTCGGCGACAGCTGGTACCCGTACCTGATGCGACGCCTGGCCGAGCGCCCCGCGAACGTGCTCTTCATGGCCGGCAGCATCCTCAAGGAGTCGCGCGTGAAGCGCTTCGCCAACCCCGCCGGCCTTGGAGTCGGCCTGGTCGCCGGCGCGCTCGCGGGCCTCGCCTGGCGCGGACGCAGCAAGCGCTAGGCTCGGCTTCTCCCGCACACGAACGCCGCGCTCCCGGCTGCCTGTTTCAGGCGGCGCAGGAGTGCGGCGTTCTGCTTTCCGCCGCCCAAGGCGAATCGGGCTGGAGGAGGTCGCAGGCTCGTTCGGTAGATGAACAGCGGATGCGCGGCGAACTCCATCTACGGAGCGAGCATCGCCTGGGCTCGGCAGATGCGCACGTCGCTGCCGTGATCGGTAGATGCTGCGCATCGACAGATACACATCTTCGGACGCGCATCTACGGATGGTCATCGGCAGATGCGCTGTGGTGGAACGACGGTGCGCACCCGCGGGCCCACGGCGGATGCGCGGCGTCGCATCTCCCGAATCGAAACGGCGGCCGCGAATCTGCCGTGGGGTTGGCTGACATCGAACGACGCGGGCTTGGCCGCGCGTCTTCTGCTTCTCATCTCCCGTAGCGGGCATGCGCGTGAGCGACGATAGATCTCCCGACCGACCCGCCGTTCGTTACCGGCTGAGCATGCCGGAGCCGCACAGCCACCTCCTTCGCGTGGACGTGGAGGTGGACGACGCGGCCGGGCCCGTGCGCCTGGTGATGCCGTCGTGGACGCCCGGCTCGTACCTGATACGCGAGTTCCCGCGCAACGTGCAGGAGTTCGCGGCGGCCGACGGCGCGGGCACGCCCCTGCGCTGGGAGAAGACGGACAAGAACACGTGGCAGGTCGATGCGCCGGCGGATGGTCGTCTGCGCGCCTCGTACGCCGTGTACGCGAACGAGATCACGGTGCGCACCAGCCACCTGGACGCCTCGCACGCGTACGTGAACGGCGCGAGCGTCTTCATGTACGCCGAGGGGCGCGAGCGCGGCCCGCTGGAGGTGCGCATCGACGCGCCCGAGGGCTGGCGCACGACGACGGCGCTGCCGCAGCGGGAGGGCGAACCCGTCTTCACCGCGGCGAACTACGACGAGCTGGTGGACTCGCCGTTCGAGATCGGCACGCACGCGCTGTACGAGTGGGAGATGGACGGCCTGCCGCACCGCCTGGCCGTTTGGGGCCGTGGCAACCTGGACGGCGAGCGTCTGGTGGCCGACACGAAGAAGATCATCGCGGCCGAGAAGCACCTCTTCGGCTCGCTTCCCTACCCCGGCTACACCTTCATCCTGCACCTCACGCCGGGCGGCTACGGCGGGCTGGAGCACAAGAACTCCACCTCGCTGCTGGCGGACCGCTGGGCCTTCCGCGGCAACGAATACGAAGGCTTTCTAGGGCTCGTGGCGCACGAGTTCTTCCACCTGTGGAACGGCAAGCGCATCCGCCCCGCCGCGTTGGGCCCGTTCGACTACACGCGCGAGAACTACACGCGCGACCTGTGGGTGGTGGAGGGATTCACGACGTACTACACGGACCTGATGCTCCGCCGCGCCGGCCTGATCACGGTGAATCGCTATCTGGAGAAGCTGGGCGAGATCATCTCGCGCTTCCAGGCGCTCCCCGGCCGCGCGGTGCAGACGCTGGCGGACTCGTCGTTCGACACGTGGATCAAGTTCTACCGGCCCGACGCGCACACGCCCAACGCGCAGATCTCCTATTACCAGAAGGGCGGCCTGGTCGCCCTCCTCCTCGACCTGAAGATCCGTGCATCCACCGCAGGCGAGCGCTCGCTGGACGACGTGCTGCGGCTGCTGTGGGAGCGCTTCGGCGCGCGCGACGCCGGCTTCCCCGAAGGCGAGGTGGAGCGCGTCGCGTCGGAGGTCTGCGGAACGGACCTGTTGGAGTTCTTCGATCGCGCGCTCCGCACCACGGAAGAGCTGGAGTACGGCGATCTGCTCGCGGCCGCCGGGCTCCAGCTGAAGACGCAGGAGAAGAAGGAGACGAAGGACCAGAAGCCCGATGCGGATACGGATGCAACTGGTGACGCGGCGGAGCCCGGCGCTACCGCCGTCTCGGCCGACGCGCCGCTCGGCATGCGACTGCGCGGCGAGGGTGCGCGGACGGTCGTGAGCAACGTGCTCACCGGGACGGCTGCCCACCGCGCGGGCGTCAACAATGGCGACGAGCTGCTCGCGCTCGACGGGCTGCGGGTCGCGCAGGACTCGGTCGCCGCCCGCGTCCGCGAGCGCAAGCCGGGCGACCGCGTTACGCTCACCCTCTTCCGCCGCGACCAGCTGCTGACCCTGGACGTGGAGGTCGAAGCCGCCGCACCCAAGCTCCGCGTCACCCCGGTCGCCGAACCGACGGCCGAGCAGACGGCGCTTCTCCAAGGCTGGCTGCGCGCCGTCGTCTAGCCGAATCCGCCCCGGCGGTGGGTTGACGAAGCGCGGGGCGCGGGTTAGGTTATTGGTTCTGGGACGTGCCTTGCTGGACGGCCCGGAAGACCGGCTCGGGATGTGGCGCAGCCCGGTAGCGCACCTGAATGGGGTTCAGGGGGTCGCAGGTTCAAATCCTGTCATCCCGACTAGCACAACCGAAGGCCCTGCATCGACTTACGATGCAGGGCCTTCGTGCATCGGACGGTCTGGGTCTCATTTGGCGGGTCCTGTTTCCCTGTAGCCCCAGAGCTGGTTTCGCGGCGCTCAATCGTCCCTCCGCACCCTTCGGGTTGGGCGGCGCACGACCTCGTACGTCGTCTCGGGATCTGCCTGCTGGTACAGTTGCACCATTCGAGGATCAGCGTGCCCGTCGGCCCGCATCAGGTCAGCGATAAGATAGTCCTTCCTTTCGGAAAACCATTTTCGCCGCCACGCATGCTCACCACCGATGTGGGCGATCTTTGCGGTCTCCTCGGCAGCCTGCATCAGATCGCGCGCATGGTACCGAGACCACCGTCGATTTGGAAGGCGAGGAGAGGGGAAGAGGAACTTCGCTTGTCCTGGTGCCACATCGGTCCGCTCAAGCAGCCGAAGGATCGTCGCCCGTGTGTGGCGGGACCTTGGGATCCACTCGCCCACTCCTTCCTTGTCGACCAGCTCGTTCTTGCGGATGCGCCCGTACGGATTGAATCGGCTAGCGGTGAGGTCTATGTCGCAGCCCTGGATGTGACAGATCCCGCTCACACGCCATCCAAGATTGTTGAGCAGCCGCACGAAGCAGCCGAACAAACCCTGTCGATCGATTCGATCAGCCGCCCGCAGCAGCAGGGGGAAATCGTCGTGCGTGGCGATCGGCCGCCGCGGTGCCTTGGTTCTGAGCCGTGGGAGATGCACCGGCTTCTGCGCGAGTAGATCTCCCGCATCTCCCGGATCTCCCGGATCTCCCGCATCTCCCGCATCTCCCGCATCTCCCGCATCTCCCGCATCTCCCGCCATCCACAGAGGCCGTTCGATCCACCCCGTCTTTGCCCATCTCGCCTCGCCGCCGGACGCCGGCGCGTGGGCCGCTCGCGCCATAACGGCAGGATGGTTAGGTTGTGTGCGCCCGAGCAACCGAGACTCTCCCGGAGTGAAATCTTCATGGCCGACGCCAACCTCCTGCATACGCCGCTGCACGACGAGCACGCCGCGCTCAACGCCAAGCTCGTCCCCTTCGCCGGCTACGAGATGCCCGTGCAGTACCCCACCGGCATCACGGCCGAGCACCACGCGGTGCGCAACGCGGCGGGCCTGTTCGACGTGAGCCACATGGGCGAGTTCGAGGTGCGCGGCGACCGCGCGCTGGAGTTCGTGCAGCACGTGACCACCAACGACGCGAGTAAGCTGGAGGTGGGCCAGGCGCAGTATTCCACGCTGCTCCAGGACGACGGCACGCTGCTGGACGACCTGCTCGTGTACCGCTTCCCGGACCGGTACATGCTGGTGGTGAACGGCTCGAACAAGGACAAGGACTTCGCCTGGATCCAACGCTACACGGGCGACTTCGGCGTGGAGCTGACGGACCGGACGGACGAGATCGCCCTGCTCGCGCTCCAAGGTCCCAAGGCGCAGGAGATCCTGTCGCGGCTCACGGACGCCGACCTGGACTCCATCCGCTACTACCGCTTCGCGGAGGGCACGGTGGATGGCGTGCCGGCCATCATCTCCCGCACGGGCTACACGGGCGAGGACGGCTTCGAGCTTTACGTCGCCGCGGATCGGGCGCCGGCGCTGTGGCGGAAGATCCTGGAGACGGGCAAGGACGACGGGCTGATCCCCGCCGGCCTGGGCTGCCGCGACTCGCTGCGGCTGGAGATGGGGTACGCGCTGTACGGCAACGACCTGGACGAGAAGACGACGCCGCTGGAAGCCGGCCTGGGCTGGGTGGTGAAGCTGGACAAGGGCGGCTTCGTGGGCGCCGACGCCCTGCGCGCGCAGAAGGCCGCGGGCGTGGAGCGGAAGCTCGTCGGGTTCCGCCTGAAGGAGCGCGGCTTTCCGCGCCACGGCTACGGTGTCGTCGTGGACGGCCAGCCCGCGGGCGAGGTGACCAGCGGCGTGCTGAGCCCCACGCTGGGCGAGGGCGTGGGGATGGCGTACGTGCCCGCCGCGGCCGCGAAGCCGGGGACGGAGATCGGGATCGTGATCCGCGACCGCGCGGTGCCCGCCGAGGTGGTGCGGCCTCCGTTCCACAAGGGCGGGACGGTGAAGTCTTGACCACGGGCTCGCGCCGGGGCGCGGGAGGGCGGTAGCGATGGCCGAGGTCGTCCTCATCACCACCGAGGACCTGGAGCCGGCGGTGCGGCTGCGCGGCGCCTTCGAGGCGGCGGGCTTCCGCGTGGAGCTGCTGGCCGCGGGCGAGAGCCTGGCCGACGCGCTGGGCGAACCTCTCCTCGTGGTCGTCACCGGCCACCTGCGCGAGCGACGCGCCCGCGCCATCGTGTCCGCCGCGCGCGAGCGGGGGCGCCTGCCGGTGATCGGTCTCACGGAGGCGGAGGAGCGCACCGACCGCGAGGCGTGCCGGGCGATGGGCCTCTCGGAGTGCTTCGCCAAGCCGATCGACGCGGACGAGGTGGCGCTGGTGGGCCGCCGGCTGATCGAGCGCGAGCAGCTGCGCGAGATCACCGGCATCGTGGGCGAGACGGAGGCGATGGAGGAGGTGCTGGAGCGGGTGGTGCAGATCGCCCCCGTGAACGCCACCGTGCTCATCCTGGGCGAGAGCGGCACCGGCAAGGAGCTGGTGGCGCGGGGCATCCACGCCCTCAGCCCGCGCCGCCACAAGCCGTTCATCGCCGTGAACGTGGCCGCGCTGCCGGAGAACCTGCTCGAGAGCGAGCTCTTCGGGCACGAGAAGGGCGCGTTCACCGGCGCGGCGTCGCTGCGCAAGGGCTTCTTCGAGCTGGCGGACCGGGGGACGATCTTCCTCGACGAGATCGGGGAGATGCCGCCCGCCACGCAGGTCAAGCTGCTGCGCGTGCTGGAGGAGCGCGAGTTCCGGCGCGTGGGCGGCGAGGACGTGATCCGCGTGGACGTGCGCGTGCTGGCGGCCACCAACCGCGACCTGCGCGACCAGGTGCTGGCCGGCCAGTTCCGCCGCGACCTGTACCACCGGCTCAACGTGCTGCGCGTGGACCTGCCGCCGCTGCGCGAGCGCCGGCCGGACATCCCCCGGCTGATCGAGGGGTTCATCCGCACGTTCAGCGCGGCGCACGACCGGCCGTTCATGGGCATCGACCCGGAGGCGCTGCGGCTGCTGGTGGAGTACGACTGGCCGGGCAACGTGCGCGAGCTGCGCAACCTGATCGAGAGCATGGTGGTGCTCGCGCCGGGCCGCGTGATCCGCCCGGAAGACATCCCGCCCGAGGTGCGCCACGGCCGCCGCGAGCGGGCGCTGGTGCCCATGGTGATGCCGCGCGTGGAGACCGGTCCCGCCCCGGCCGAGGGCGGCGAGGTTGCGGCCCAGGCGCCGGCGCAGCTGGAGTTCCTGCTGCGCACGCTGTTTGACCTGCGCATGGACGTGGACGAGCTGCGCCGCGAGTTCGAGATCCACCGCGAACGGCAGCGCGACCCGCTGGCGCTGCCTGCCGTCTCCGGCGCCGCGCTCTATCCCGGCGCCTTCGAGCTGGGCGGCCCCATGCCGCTCCCCGAGCCGGAGCCGGAGCCCCAGGAGCGCGGCACCGTCGTCTTCCGGCCCGGCATGACGATGGAGCAGATGGAGCGCGAGGCCATCGCCGCCGCCCTCCGCGAAGCCCGCGGCAACCGCCGCCGCGCGGCCGAGATGCTCGACATCGGCGAGCGGACGCTCTACCGCAAGCTCAAGGAGTACGGGCTGGAGGCGTAGGTCCCGGCAGCCGAGCTCCGGCGACTGAAGTCGCGGCAACGACTGCGCAAAGTCCCCCTGCGGGGACTAACCCCGATGCGTTCATCGCACGTCAGCTCAAGTGCGCGTCGAAGCTAGCCAACCCTCTCCCACGCAGTTTGTGGGGGAAGGTCGACGAGCCTAGCGAGGCGGGGAGGGGGCATTCCTCGGCGAGCAATCCAGCCGGGGATCGCGTGTGCCGTCCGACAGCCATATCCGACCCCCGTGCTCCCGTTCACCGTCCGTTCCCTCATCTCCGGTGCGCATGACTGACTCGGCTTCGCTCTACCGCTGCTTCGCGGCGACCGCGCCCGGGCTGGAGCCGCTGGCGGCGGCCGAGCTGCGCGCGCTGGGCATCGCGGGCGTGGCGGAGGCGGGCGGCGTGGCGTGGGAGGGCACGGCGGAGCAGCTGTACGCGGCCAACCTGTGGCTCCGCACCGCCAGCCGAGTGACGGTGCGGGTGGCGGAGTTCCGCGCGCGCAGCTTCATCGAGCTGGAGCGGCACGCGCGGCGGTTGCTGTGGGAGACGTGGGTGCGTAAGGGCGAGCCCGTGCGGCTGCGCGTGACATCGAAGAAGTCCAAGCTGTACCACGAGGGCGCCATCGCCGAGCGGCTGCTGGGGTGGATCGGCGAGCGCGTGGGCGGCATCGGGGCGGCGACGGCGGCGAAGGGCGTGGAGGACGAGGACGACGGCGCCACGGGAGATGCGCAGCTGTTCGTGGTCCGCGCCGTCCGCGACGGCTTCACCATCAGCGCCGACAGCTCGGGCGCGCTGCTGCACCTGCGCGGCTACCGCCAGGCGCTCGCGAAGGCGCCCCTGCGCGAGACGCTGGCAGCCGCGACCCTGCTGGGCAGCGGCTGGACGGGAGATGCGGCCCTTCTCGACCCCATGTGCGGCGCGGGCACCATCCCCATCGAAGCGGCTCTCATCGCGCGCAACGTCGCGCCGGGCCTCGCGACCGCGGACCGGACGCCGCGCGCGTACGCCTTCACCGCGTGGCCGGGCTTCGACGCGGACGCGTGGACGCGCGTCGTAGAGCAGGCGCGCGAGGCGATCCGGCCCGCGGCGGAAGTACCCATCATCGGCTCGGACCGTGACGAGGGCGCGATCGGGGCGGCGGCGGCGAACGCCGAACGCGCGGGGGTTTCGGAAGATGTGGAGCTGTCGGTTCGCTCGCTGTCGGCAATCGACGCGAGGACGGGGCCGGGGTGGCTGGTGAGCAATCCCCCGTACGGCGTTCGCGTCGGAGAGTCGGCGCCGCTGCGGAACCTGTACGCGGCGCTCGGCCGCGTCGCCCGCGAGCGGCTGCCCGGCTGGACGCTCGCGCTGCTCTCCGCGGACAGGGCGCTGGAGGGCCAGGTGGGCGTGCCGTTCACGGAAGCGCTCCGGACGAGCAACGGCGGCATCCCCGTGCGGTTGGTGACAGCACGCGTGCCGGGCGTGTAGGACATCAACCGAGTCTTCGGCGGATCGAGGACGCGGGATAGGAGGATGCGGACATCGGACGGCCCGCCCGGAGAATCTCCGGGCGGGCCGAAACCCTTGTCAGATCGGGCCGAAGCGGAAGTTGATGAACTCCGCGCGCCGGCCGAAGTTGCCCTGCGTGGCCTCCACGGCGCTGCCGTGCACGGTCACCGTGGGGCTGGAATACGTCTTCTTCATGATCTTCTCTCCCCTGGTCTGGAGATGGTTGGCCGCGCGACGTGCGCGGCCCTGGAGCGCGCCTCCCGCCGCGATGCTCATCCGCCTGCTCACTCGCGGCAGCGAAGCGGCGAACGCCGGTCAGGGCTGGCCGTTGCGGAACCCGATCTTCTCCACGTGGCGAAAGCCGTTGCCGAGGGTGACGGCCACGGCCGGGCCGTGCGCGGTGACGGTGGGCGGCGTGTAGGGCTTCTTCTGCATGCGGGCCTCATGGGTAGGAAGGTGCCGGACTTCCGAGCCCGCCCGGAGACGTTCCGGGCGGGCGACCTTCAGCTCACGGGTGGCCGGGGCGGAAGTTGATCAGCTCCAGCGCCCGCCCGTGGTTTCCCTGCGTGGCTTCCACGGCGCTTCCGTGCACCGTCACCGTGGGGGTGGAGTAGGTCTTCTTCATGGTGTCCTCCCGTGCAAGGGGACGAGCCGGCGGCGCGGGCTGCGCCGCCTCTACCCGCGGCACCCGCCGCGGAGTCGGTTGCACGTGCCAGGGCCGTCCAGAGCGGACGGGGCCGGGCACGCGTGTTCAGGTCAGGGCAGACCCAGGCGGAAGTTGATGAACTCGAGCAGGCGGCCGAAGTTGCCCTGCGTTGCGGCAACCGCGCTGCCGTGAACCTGACCGTGGGGGCC
>DASRQW010000207.1 GCA_035696245.1 Longimicrobiaceae bacterium
AGCGCGAAGACGTCCATCGCATGGCGGAAGCCAACAAGGCGTTCGCGCACTATCGCTGGTAGCACTTTCGCGGGGGCATGAGTCCCCGCATCGAAGAAATCGGTAATGCCCAGACAGACCTCACTCGCTCGGACTCGCAACATCGGCATCATGGCTCACATCGACGCCGGCAAGACCACCACGACCGAGCGCATCCTGTACTACACGGGCCGCACGCACAAGATCGGCGAGGTGCACGAGGGTGCGGCGACCATGGACTGGATGGAGCAGGAGCAGGAGCGCGGCATCACCATCACGTCGGCGGCGACCACCGCCGCGTGGACCCGCTTCGGCGTCCCGTACCGCATCAACATCATCGACACCCCCGGGCACGTGGACTTCACCGTCGAGGTGGAGCGCAGCCTTCGCGTGCTCGACGGCGCCGTCTGCGTCTTCGACGCGGTGGCGGGCGTGGAGCCGCAGTCCGAGACCGTGTGGCGCCAGGCCGACAAGTACGGCGTGCCGCGCATCTGCTTCGTCAACAAGATGGACCGCACCGGCGCCAACTTCGAGCGTTGCGTGGACATGATCCGCGACCGCCTGGGCGCCAAGCCGTACCCCATCCACCTCCCCATCGGCGACGGCGAGAACTTCGTCGGCATCGTCGACGTCATCCGCCGCGTGGAGCTGATCTACAAGGACGAGGTGATGGGCAAGGAGTGGGACGAGCAGCCCGTCCGCGACTCGCTCAAGGAAGAGGTCGAGGCGGCCCGCTTCGCCCTCGTCGAGGGCGCCGTGGAGCACGACGAGAAGCTGATGGAGCGCTACCTGGAGGGCGAGGAGATCAGCGAGATGGACCTGATCCACGCCATCCGCGCCGCCACCATCGCCGGCGCCATGACGCCCATCCTCTGCGGCTCGGCCTTCAAGAACAAGGGCGTGCAGCAGCTGCTGGACTCGGTCGTCGACATCCTCCCGTCGCCGCTCGACGTGCCCGCCATCGCGGGCATCTCGGTCGACGACCCGGACGTCGCGCTGGAGCGCCACCCGTCGGACGAGGAGCCCTTCTCGGCGCTCGCGTTCAAGATCGCCACCGACCCGTTCGTGGGTAAGCTGACGTTCTTCCGGGTGTACTCGGGCGTGATCGCGCAGGGCGCGTTCGTGCTCAACAGCACCAAGGGCAAGCGCGAGCGCCTGGGCCGCATCCTCCAGATGCACGCCAACAAGCGCGAGGAGATCCCCGAGGTGCGCGCCGGCGACATCGCCGCCGCCATCGGTCTCAAGGACACCACCACGGGCAACACGCTCTGCGACCCGGACCACGCCATCATCCTCGAGTCGATGACGTTCCCGGAGCCCGTGATCCACGTGGCCATCGAGCCGAAGACCAAGGCCGACCAGGACAAGATGGGCGAGGCGCTGCGCCGCCTCTCGGAAGAGGACCCGACGTTCCGCGTCCATACCGATCCCGAGACCGGCCAGACCATCATCGCCGGCATGGGCGAGCTCCACCTCGAGATCATCGTGGACCGCATGATGCGCGAGTTCAAGGTGGACGCGAACGTGGGCCGGCCGCAGGTGGCGTACCGCGAGACCATCCGCAAGACCGTCGAGAAGGTGGAGGGCAAGTTCGTCCGCCAGACCGGCGGCTCGGGCCAGTACGGCCACGTCGTCATCAACATGATGCCGGCCGAGCTGGGCCAGGGCTTCGTCTTCGAGGACAAGGTCGTGGGCGGCGTCATCCCCCGCGAGTTCATCAAGCCCAGCGAGCAGGGCCTGCGCGAGGCCATGGACACCGGCGTCCTCGCCGGCTACCCCATGGTGGACGTCAAGGTGCAGCTGGTGTTCGGCAGCTACCACGACGTCGACTCGTCCGAGATCGCGTTCAAGATCGCCGCCTCCATGGCCTTCAAGGAGGCCGCCCGCCGCGCCGGGCCGGTGCTGCTGGAGCCCGTGATGGCCGTTGAGGTCGTCACCCCGGGCGACTACATGGGCGACGTGATCGGCGACCTGTCCAGCCGCCGCGGTAAGATCTCGGGCATGGACCAGCGCGGCGACGCGCAGGTCATCACGGCCACCGTGCCGCTCTCCGAGATGTTCGGGTACTCCACGTCGCTGCGCTCCGCCACGCAGGGCCGCGCCGTGTACTCCATGCAGTTCGCGCAGTACGAGGAAGTGCCCAAGTCCAAGGCGGAAGAGATCATCGCCAAGGTCCGCGGCTAAGCTTCTCTCGGACGGAGCAGATCGCAGGAAGCTGGAAGGGCGGCCCTCGTGGCCGCCCTTTCTCGTTCGTCCGAAAGCGTATCCGGCTCGGCTGGCTTCGGACGGCGGTTTGGGCGTGTCCCCGCAAGCGGGGCCGGGCTTCGCGCGCCGTAGGCAACGATACTACCGTTGCCAACGGCGCCGGGCCCGCGGCGCGCCATGCACCTCTGCCCATCCCGATCCTCTCCGCGCGCGCCGCGCTCCCGGCCCTCCGGGCGCGAATCCCTCACGTGGCATCGTCCAGACCTCTCGTCTGCCGACCTGTCGCGCATCCTGCCTGCCGCCGACCCTCACGCCTCCGTGGATCGTCGGAACGTGCGCCAACGAGGCTCCTCCGCGGTTCCGGCACCGGTCCGGCCCTGATGATCGGCGCCAGCTCGCGCGGGTGTGTGTGCGACCCGCACGACTTTGATCCCCCCGTCGTTCCCGGTGTCGCGCGGACACCGCCGAGCAGACGATGCACGGGGCCGTGCACTTGACGTTTGGCGCCAAGCCTGCTATTCTTCGCGTCTTGCCCCCGCCAGGTTTGGAATCGCATAGCGAACCTGCTGGAGCTCGAGAGCCTCGCCTTTGTGCGGGGCCTGCCGTTCCTGGGTCCCGGCGGGGAGACGCCGGGGGAGCCCGTTTCCGCGGCTGCTGCGGTTCGCCAGCCCGGGGCGCCATGCGCCGCCGGGCGGAATCCATTCAGCCAGTTTTCTCCACCACCCCTCGGAAATGAGGAATCAAACCAATGGCCAAGGCCAAGTTTGAGCGGAACAAGCCGCACGTGAACGTGGGCACCATCGGCCACGTCGACCACGGCAAGACCACGCTGACCGCGGCGATCACGCGGATCCAGGCGGCCAAGGGTCTGGCCGACTTCGTCAGCTTCGACAACATCGACAAGGCACCCGAGGAGCGCGCCCGCGGCATCACGATCGCGACCGCGCACGTGGAGTACCAGACGGAGAAGCGCCACTACGCGCACGTCGACTGCCCCGGGCAC
>DASRQW010000208.1 GCA_035696245.1 Longimicrobiaceae bacterium
CCGCGCCCCAGGCTTCCGCCCGCGAACCCGGCCGCGTCGCCGCCGCGCTGCGAGGTGCCGTTCAGCAGCATCACCGGGTCGCCGCCGGGGCGCTTGGAGACCAGGTTCACCACGCCGCCCAGCGCCGTGCCGCCGTACAGGGCCGACGCGGCGCCCTTCACGACCTCCACCTGTGCCAGGTCCAGCGGCGGCACCTGCACGAGGGCGAACGCGTCCGGATGCTCTCCGTACAGCGGAAGCCCGTCCGCCAGCAGCTGCGTGTAGCGGCCGCGCAGTCCCTGCACGCTGAACCCCGCGCCGCCCAGCCCCGGCGCCGCCGCCCGCACGCGGATGCCGCCCAGCTCGTTCAGCAGCGTCGTCAGCCCTCCCGGCGACAGCGTGAGGTTCTCCTCGATCTCCTCCTGCGGCAGCGCTTCCACGCGCGTGGCCTGGTCCGTGATCAGCTTGCCGCTGCGGCCGGCGGTGGCTACGATCGCCAGCTCCTCCACCGCCTGCACCCGAAGCTGCACCGTCACGGCCGTGTCCATGCCGGCGCGGACCGCCAGCCGCAGCGTGTCCGTCACGAAGCCGAGGTGGTGCACCACGATCAACCGCTCGCCCGCGGGAAGCCTCAGCGACGCGTCGCCGCGGCGGTCCGTGCTCGCGCCGGTATCGCCGGAGCGCACATAGGCGCGCTCGACCGGCGCACCCTCGCGCCGCACGCGCACCGTCACCCGCCCGGCCGCCTGCTGCGCGTGCAGCCCGCCCGCGCTCGCGAGCAGCGCGAAGCCGACGCAGGCGACGTACGCAGCCGTTCGGTAGGAGTTGCCCGGAGGGCGCACGGCCTTTCGGGAGATGCGCGGCGGGGCGTCCCTGCTGGCGGCGCGGGCGTGTTCGGCGGATCGGTGGATGTTCATCTGCACTGTGGATACGGTCGCGGCGAGATGCGGATGCGCGGATGCGCGGATGCGTGGAAGAGCGAGGAGTGTGGCCGCGCATCTTCGGTTTCCTCCGCGGACGCGTGAGTATCGCGGCGGATGCGCGACAACGCCACTCCGGCGGGCGGCTCGGCGCCCGGCGGCTTGCTTTCTACCCATCGTTCCCGCGAAGTTGGGGAATTGGCGGCGAAATGGGATTCTTCGCCTGCGAAGAAACACCGGTTCCTCAATCTTCACTCGTCTGGACTCAGCGTGGCCCAACTGCCGACGTTCAACGCCATGCGGTACGTGCAGCCGCTCCGCGAGGGAGGCTCGCTGCCCGCCGTGGTCGACACGGACGGGGGCGGGCTGTTCGTGGTGAAGTTCCGCGGCGCGGGCCAGGGCCCCAAGGCGCTCGTCGCCGAGCTGATCGTGGGCCTGCTCGCGGGCGAGCTGGGGCTGCCGGTGCCGGAGTTGGCGCTGGTGGACGTGCCGGCGGAGTTCGGCCGGAGCGAGCCGGACCCGGAGATCCAGGACCTGCTCAAGGCGAGCCAGGGCGTGAACGTGGGCCTGCGCTACCTGGACGGCGCCTTCAACTTCGACGGCACGGCGGCGGGCGGGATGATCGCGCCGGAGCTGGCGGCGCGCGTGGTGTGGCTGGACGCGCTGGTGACCAACCCGGACCGCACGGCGCGCAACCCGAACCTGATGATCTGGGACGGGCGCCCGTGGCTGATCGACCACGGAGCGGCGCTGTACGCGCACCACGACTGGAGCCGCGTGGACGAGGCGCGCGCCCGCGGCCCCTTCCCTCTCGCCAAGGACCACGTGCTCCTGCGCCGCGCCGCCGGCCTCGCCGCGGCAGACGAGGAGCTTTCGGGCGTGCTGACGGAGGACGTGATCCGGCGCGTCCTCGCCGCCGTGCCGGACGCGCTGCTCGCCGGGCAGCTGACGGCGGGCGACTTCGCGACGGCGAGCGAGGCGCGCGACAAGTACGCGTGGTACTTCGCCGAACGCCTGCGCGCCCCCCGCGCCTTCGCCGCATCCGCCGTGGAGGCTCGCGAGCGGGCGATGTCCGAGCCGCCCCGCAGCCTCTCCGCCCGCCGATGAGCGACGCGACGAGCGCGCCGGCCCGCGTGGCCTACAACTTCGCCGTGCTGCGCGTGGTGCCGCACGTGCACCTGGGCGCCTTCGTGAACGTGGGCGTGGTCGTGCACGCACGCACCGCCGGCTTCGTGGGCATCCGCCTGGTGACGGATGCCGCCGAGCTGGCGGCGCGCGTGCCGGACCTGGACACGGAGCTTCTGGCGAAGTATCTCCGCTCCTGCCGCGGGATCTGCGAGGGCGACGCGGAGTGGGGCCCGGTCGCGCTGGCGCCGCCGTCCGAGCGCTTCCACTGGCTCACCGCGCCGCGCTCCGACGTGCTCCAGTGCTCGCCCGTCCACGTGGGCATCTGCGAGTCGCCACAACGCGCGCTGGACGACCTGTTCGCCACGTACGTCCGCCCCGGCGGCTGATCTCCGGCCGACGCACCGCATCTTCCGCCCACGTCGTCCATCCGCGGATGAACGGCACGTACTTCGGGAGATGCGAAGCCGCGCACCGATCGAGACGGCCGTGCATCTACGGTTGATGTACGACGTGCGATGTACGACGTGCGACAAGCGAGGATGATGCGCGGCTGGTCATCTACCGTGCCCGCCACGCATCCGCCGATGTGCAGCAGGCGACGCGAGATCGTCGGCCGCCCCGCATCTCCCGAATCCTCCAACCCGACCCGATCCTGCCGATGCGACGCATCTTCCTCATCGCCTGCCTTCTCGCCTGCGCCGTGCCCGCGAGCGCACAGGACGCGCACCGGTTCACGCACGCGGACACGCTGCGCGGCTCCATCACGCCCGAACGCGCGTGGTGGGACGTGACGTTCTACGACCTGCACGCCCGCCTGAACCCGGCGGACAGCAGCGTGGCGGGCTGGAACGGCATCACGTACCGCGTGGCCGGCCCCGCGCGCGAGATGCAGATCGACCTGCAGGAGCCGCTGGTGATCGACAGCATCGTGCAGGATGGCCGGCGGCTGAGCTTCCGGCGTGACGGGAACGCGTTCTTCGCGCGGATGGCCGCGCCGCAGCCGGTGGGCGCGCGCAAGACGGTGACGGTGCACTATCACGGCCGGCCGCGCGTGGCCAAGCACGCGCCCTGGGACGGCGGCATCGTGTGGACGGCGGACAGCGCGGGCGGGACGTGGATCGCTTCGGCCGTGCAGGGGCTGGGTGCGAGCGCGTGGTGGCCGAACAAGGACACGCAGACGGAGGAGCCCGACAGCCAGCGCATCGCCATCACCGTTCCCGACCCGCTGGTGGACGTATCCAACGGACGTCTCCGCAGCACGAAGCACAACGGCGACGGGACCACGACGTACGAGTGGTTCGTCGCGGACCCCATTAACAACTACGACGTGGCGGTGAACGCGGGCAGCTACGCGCACTTCTCCGACACGTACCGGGGCGAGGGCGGCACGCTCACGCTGGACTTCTGGCCGCTGGCGGCGAACCTGGAGAAGGCGCGCGCGCAGTTCCAGCAGGTGAAGCCGATGCTCGCCTGCTTCGAGCACTGGTTCGGCCCGTACCCGTGGTACGCCGACGGCTACAAGCTGGTGGAGACGCCGCACCTGGGAATGGAGCACCAGAGTGCGGTGGCGTACGGCAACCACTATCAGAACGGCTACCTGGGCCGCGACCTGTCGCACACGGGACTGGGGCTGGCGTGGGACTTCATCATCGTCCACGAGAGCGGCCACGAGTGGTTCGGCAACAACATCACCAGCGCCGACCTGGCCGACATGTGGGTCCACGAGAGCTTCACGCACTACTCCGAGAGCCTGTACACGGAATGCCAGCAGGGCAAGGAGGCGGGGGCGAAGTACATCATGGGCACGCGCGCGAACGTGGCGAACGACGAGCCCATCATCCCCGCGTTCGGCGTGAACGCCGAGG
>DASRQW010000209.1 GCA_035696245.1 Longimicrobiaceae bacterium
AGTCGATCCCGATCTCGCGTGCTCATCTTTAGCATCTCCTCGCTCCGTCGCAGGTTTCCACTCCAGTGTGGGCGAACCTGTCCCGAAGGAGGACATTTCTATATCAACCAACCCGGACATTTCTATATCAAGACTACACTTGCGGAACCGAGGGGGAACCGCACTGGCGGGGAGATGCGGATCGGCGGATGCGCGGAGCGGCGGTGGCCTGCTCGCGGGGACGCTCACGACCGCGCGGCAATCACATGCGGCACGCGAGGGGCGGGGCGATGGAGGCATCGCCGCATGCCCGAAAGGTAGGGCGTACGTCGCCGCCGGGCGGCTGAAGCCGCGGGCTACGAATGCGCGAAGCCCGCTGCGCGGGCTGCTGCCGTGACGCCGTTCCGTTTCTCCGGCCATCACGCCTGCCGATACCGGTCAATGGTCGGCGGCCGACATCGATGGAAACGTGAGCACCCGGTTCGCATCTGCCGCGCGACGGAGCCCGACGCGGACCAAATTCCCGGAAGCAGCCGCAAGCGGCTTCGCGCCGTCGTAGCCCCGCGGGTTTACCCGCCAGGGCGATGCTGCCCGCGCCGCATCTTCGGCGAAACCCGACGCTTCGCCGCCGCCGGGTGATCGGCATTGCGGAATCTCGATGGCGCCCGACGGCTCGACGGAGGATCGGTGCGAGCCGCCAAGCCCTATTCCTCCCCGATCCCGTAGAACCGCCGTGCGTTCGCGGACGTGAGCGCGGCGAACGCGTCGGCATCTTCCCCGCGCATCTCGGCGGCACGGGCGGCGGTGAAGGCGACGAAGGCGGGCTCGTTCGTCTTGCCGCGGTGCGGGACGGGGGCGAGGTACGGCGAGTCGGTTTCGACCAGGATGCGGTCCACGGGAACCGCGCGGACGAGGTCGGCACCCTCGTACTTCTTGAAGGTGATCAGGCCGGAGAAGGAGATGTGCCAGCCCGCGTCCAGAGCCTCGTCCATCAGCTCGCGGTCGCCCACGAAGCAGTGCAGCACCCCGCGCGCCCCGCCCTTCCACTCGCGCACCATCTCCCGCACGTCATCGTCCGCCTCGCGGCAGTGGACGACGACCGGCTTCCCCGTCTCGGCAGAGAGGGCCAGGTGGCGCTCGAACGAGGCGCGCTGCACTCCGCGCGGCGCGTGGTCGTAGAAGTAGTCCAGCCCCGTCTCGCCCACCGCAACCACGCGCGGATGCCTGAGCAGCTCCGCGACCGTGGACAGCGTCTCGTCGCTGGCCGTGCCCGCCGCGTGCGGGTGGATGCCGGCCGTGGAGTAGACGCCGGGAAAGCGCTCCGCCAGCTCCAGGCAGGTGCGGCTGTCCTCCGCGTCCGTGGCGATGCTGACGATGGTCGCGACGCCGGCCGCGCGGGCGCGCTCCACCACCTCGTCCACCACGGGGAGGATGCGCTCGTCGGCCAGGTGCGCATGCGTGTCGGTGAGGTTCACGGGCGATGCGTTCGGGGTTGAAAGCGAGCGAGCCGCCGCGGAGTTCCGCGGCGGCTCGCAACCATCAGGAACCGCGCCGGGTCAGACGGCGCTCTCCACGCGGCGCGAGGCCGGCTTGGAGCGAACCGGCGACTTGCTGTCTTCGCGCGGCCAGCGGCGCTCGATCTCGTACAGCGCGGGCGAGGCCACGAAGATGGACGAGAAGGTACCGATGGTGATGCCCAGGAAGAGCACCATCGCGAAGTCGCGGATCACCGGGCCGCCGAAGAGCAGCAGCGCGAGCAGCGTCGCCAGCACCGTGCTGGCGGTGAGCACCGTGCGCGGCAGCGTCTCGTTGATCGCCTTGTCCAGGATCTGGATGAAGCTGCGGCCCGCGCGCGGCTTGCCGAGGTCCTCGCGGATGCGGTCGAACACCACGATGGTGTCGTGCAGCGAGTAGCCCACGATGGTGAGCACCGCCGCCACCGTGCCCAGGTTGATCTCCGTGCGCGTGAGCGCCAGGAAGCCCAGCGTGATCAGGATGTCGTGCGCCGTCGCGATCACGGCCGCCACGCCGAAGCGCCACTCGAAGCGCATGGCCAGGTACAGCGCCGTGGTCACGAACGAGAGCAGGATCGCGATCAGGGCGTTCCGCTGCAGGTCGGCGCCGGCCTTGGGGCCCACCGCCTCCACGCGCGCCACCGTGTAGTCCGTCTTGTACTTGAAGGTGTGGCCGAGCACCTGCTGCACCTTGACCGTGGCGTCGCTGCCGGTCTCCTGGCCGAACGAGCGCATGCGGGCCATGTAGTCGTTGCTCTTGCCGAACTGCACGATCTCCCAGTCGTTGGCGCCGCCCTGCGCCGCCGCGGCGCGGATCTTCTCCACGCTGGTGGGGTGCGTGAAGCTCAGCTGCACCTCGGTGCCGCCCAGGAAGTCGATGCCGTAGTTGAGCCAGCGGCGTCCCTGCGCCGAGTTGAGCACCATCGCCCCGACGCCCAGGAGCAGCAGGAGGGCCGTGAGCGCGTATGCGCGCTTGCGCCACTCCAGGAACGGGTAGTTCGCCTTGGTGAAAAATCTCATGTCCGAGTTCCTCGCGCGGTCAGATGGAGATGCTCTGCGCAGTCGCGCGGCGCTCGAGATAGATGATGAACAGCGTCCGGGTCACGAACACCGCCGTGAACAGCGAGGCCACCACGCCCACCGTGAGCGTCACCGCGAAGCCGCGGATGGGGCCCGTGCCGGTGTAGAACAGGATGGCGCAGGTGATCAGCGTGGTCACGCTGGAGTCGATGATGGCCCGCAGCGCGTGCGTGAAGCCCTCGCTCACCGCGGTGCGCACGTTGCGCCCGTGGTCCAGCTCCTCGCGGATGCGCTCGAAGATCAGCACGTTGGCATCCACCGCGGTGCCCACCGAGAGGATCAGGCCCGCGATGCCGGGGAAGGTGAGCGTCGCCTCGATCATCGACATGCCGCCCATCACCAGCAGGCAGTAGCCCGCCAGCGCGATGCAGGCCAGCACGCCCGAGAAGTGGTAGATGCCGATCATCATCAGCACCACCAGCCCGATGCCCACGATGCCGGCCCAGATGCCGCTGTGCACCGAGTCGCTGCCCAGCGAGGCGCCCACGCTGCGCTCCTCCACGATGCGGAGCGGCGCGGGGAGCGCGCCGGCGCGCAGCACCAGCGCCAGGTTGGTCGCGTCCTCGATGGTCGCCTTGCCCAGCTCGATCTGGCCGCGCTTGCCGATCTCGGAGTTGATGCGCGGCGCCGTGTAGACCTGGTCGTCCAGCACGATCGCCATCTGCTCGCCCACATGGGCGCCGGTGGCCTTCTCGAACTGGTGGCCGCCCAAGCTGCTCAGCTCGAAGGTCACGATGGGGCGCTGGAACTGGTCGGTCTCTGCCTGGGCGTTCTCCAGCTTGTCGCCCGTCATCATCGGGACGCTGCTCACCAGCCAGAGCGAGGCGGTGTGCGCCTGCTCCTCGGTTCCCTTGTACCCCCACAGCACCTCGGTGCCGCGCGGAAGGACCGCCTGCACCTGCGGCAGCGCCAAATAGCGCTTCACCTCGTCCACCTTGGCCGAGTCCACCAGCAGCTGCCCCACGGGCCCGCCTGCGAGCAGCTTGGTGAAGGGCGAGCCGGTGCCGGCCGTGTCGGTCACGGTGGCGGCGTTCGCCTTCGCCGAGTCCGTGCCCGTCTTGGCGGAGTCGGTGCCCGCCTTGGCGGAATCGGGCTTTGCCTGGAAGAGGCCGCCCACGGGCGACGCGGGCGCGGCGGCGGCGGGCTTGGCGCCCGGAACGGGGGCCAGCGTGCCCTTCGCCTCGGCAACCGCGCGGTCGATGCGCGGGAGCACCGTCTGCAGCTCGGTCAGGGGGCGCACGATCTGGAACTGCAGGAAAGCCGTCTTCTGGATGACTTCCTTGGCGGCCTGCGTGTTCACCGAGTCGCCGGCCAGCTCCACGATGATGCGGTCGTTCCCCGCCTTCTGCACCACGGGCTCCGACACGCCCATGCCGTCCACGCGCATGTGCACCACCTGCAGCGCGCGGTCCAGCGCGTCGGCGGGCATGCTGGTCGCGCGGCTCTTGTCGATCTCCAGGGCCAGGTGGATGCCGCCCTGCAGGTCGAGCCCCAGCTTGGGCCTCTTCGAATACAGGAACCATGCGCTGCCCGCCATGACGACGAGGATGAGCGCGATGCGTACCTTCAGATTCTGGAACATCGGAGAGAACTGACTCCCGGGAAGGAGGATGGGGGAACGGCAGGCGCGACCGGGCGATCGCGCTCGTGAGCTGGCTAAGATCACGGAAGTTACCGCGCCCCGTGCGCTTTTGTCAACCGGACGCACGCCCGTTCCCGAACGTCCGTCC
>DASRQW010000210.1 GCA_035696245.1 Longimicrobiaceae bacterium
GGCGGCCCGCTCGTGATCCTTCCCCATCTCCAGATGGCGGACGATGTTCTCGCGCACCACGATGGCGTCGTCGATCAGGATGCCGATGGCGAGCGACAGGCCCAGCAGCGACATGGAGTTGAGCGTGAAGCCCGCGATCCACACCGCCACGAAGCTGGCCAGCACCGACACCGGCAGCGCCAGGCCGGTGATGATGGTGGACCGCCACGAGTTCAGGAAGAGGAAGACCACCAGCACGGTGAGCAGCGCGCCCTCGATCAGCGCCTCCTCCACCCCGCGCACGCTGGACGTGACGCGCGTGCCTGCGTTCTGGATCACCGTGAGCGTGACGCCCGCCGGCAGCGTCTTCCTGATGACGTCGATCTTCCCGATGACCTGGGTGGCGACCGCCGTGGTGCTGTAGCCCTTGGACTTGACGATGTCGATGCCCACCGCCTCGCGCCCGTTGTACTCGGCCAGCGTGCGCTGCTCGGCGTACCCGTCGAACACGTCCGCCACGTCGCCCAGGCGAACCGCGACGCCGCCCCGCTCCTTGACCACGAGCTGCTGGAACTCCTCCGGCGTCTCCAGGCGCCCGGCGAGGCGGATCGTCCGCTCCTGCAACGCGCCCTGGAGGTTGCCGACCGGCGCGGCGAGGTTCTGCGCGCCCAGGGCGCCCACGACCTCGGCCACGCTGGTCTGGCTGGCCTGGAGCGCGTCGGGACGGAGCTGCACCGTCATCTCCCGCTCGCGCCCGCCGGACACCTGCACGTTCGCCACGCCCGCGATCGACCGCATCTCGCGCGTGATGCCGGGGTCGGCCAGCTGCCGCAGCTGGCCCGGCGTGAGGGTGGACGAGACCAGGGCGAGGGAGACGATGGGCAGCGAGTTGGGGTCGAAGCGCTGGAGGATCGGCTCCTTCATCTCCGTGGGCAGGTTCTGCCGGATCAGGGAGATGGCGTCGCGGATGTCCTGCGTCTGCTCCTGCTGCGGCTTGCCGAACTGGTACTGGACCACGATCTGGGCGAAGCCGTCGAAGGCCTGGCCGTTGATCTGGTCCACCCCGGCGATGCCCTGGATCCCCTCCTCCACCGGGTTGAGGATCTCCGTCTCCACCTGGTTGGGCGAGGCGCCGGGATAGGGGATCTGCACGACCACGATGGGCGCGGCGATGTCGGGGAACTCGTCGGTCTGCAGCTTCCAGAGCGCGAAGAGCCCGAACACCACCAGCGACAGCATGGTCACGACCGTGATCAGCGGCTTCTTGATGGCGAAATCGGAGATGAACATGGGGCGGGCCTCCTTACCTGGCCGCGGCGGGCGTGCCCACGCGCACCGGGGTGTTGGGGGTGATCCCCAGGGCGGCGCCCACCAGGATGGTGTCGCCCGCCGCGAGCCCCTGCGTCACCTCGACTCGCTCGCCCTGCTCGTCGCGCACACCCAGCGTCACGCGAACCTGCTCGACCTTGCCGCCGCGCACGCGCGAGACGGTGGGGCCCACGCCCTTCTGGTCCACCGCCGTGATGGGGATGGCGATGCCGCTGCGGGCCTGCGCCAGCACCCGCCCCTGCGCGAAGAGCCCGCCCACCAAGCGGCCCTCGTCGTTGGGGATGGCGACGTACACCTGCACCTGCCCGGTCGTGGGGTCGGCCGCCGGGTTCACGCGCTGGACCTTGCCGGTGAAGGTGCGGCCCGCGTAGCCCGTGACGGTGAACTGCACCGGCGCGCCCACGCGCACCTGGCCCACCTGCTCCGCCGGGACCGACGCCTCCAGCCGCATGCTGCGCGGGTCGACCACGGTGTAGAGCGCCGCGCCGGGCTGGACGACGTCGCCCGCGTTGACCGGGCGGTCGCTGACCACGCCGGAGATGGGGGAGCGGACCACCGTGTACGACGCCTGCTTCTGGGCCGACGCCAGGCGGGAGCGCGCGTCGGCGAGCTGCGCCTGCGCGGCGGAAGACTGCGAGCGCGCGTTCTCCACGTCGCGGTCTGCGATGGCGCCCGCGCTGTTCAGCTCCTGGAGCCGCGCCGTGTTGCGCCGCGCCACGTCGGCCGCGCTCTGTGCCGCGCGCACGCCGGACTGCGCGGAGACCATCTGGTCGCGCAGCGCCGCGTCGTCCAGCCGCGCCAGCATGGCGCCGGCCGAGACGGGCTGGCCCTTCTCGGCGTACGTCTGGAGGACCGAGCCGCCGATCTGGGCGCGCACCGTGGCCTCGTTCTCCGCCTTGAGGTTGCCGGAGATGGCGGGGCCGCTGGAGATGTCGCCGCTCTGCACCACCATGAAGCCTTCGGGCCCCACGTTCATCACCGCCGGGGCCGCGTCGGCAGCGGCCTGCGCCGCGTCCGGCTTCTTCCCGCAGGCGGCCAGGGCCACCGCCGCCGCCACCGCCAGGGCCGTCCCGCGCCCGATCTTCGTCTGTATCATTGTGTGCCCGCTCCCGGGATCCCCTGCTGCGTGGTGCCCGTCGCGCCCTGCTGCGACTGCACGGTGGTGGTGGACTGCGTGGTGGACTGCGACTGGGTGAACTGCTGCTGCGCCGCCGCGGTGGACGCCCCCGCGGCGCCCGCGGTGGAGAGCGGCAGGTCGCGGAGGAGGCGCACCCGCGCCTGGGCGATCTGCAGGTCGCGCGCGGACAGCGCCTGGTTGGCCTGCGCCTGCTGGAGCGCCAGGCGCGCGTCGTTCAGCTCCAGCTGCGTGGAGATGCCCTCGCGGTAGCGCACCTCGGCGATCTGGTACGCGCGCGCCGCCTGCCGCGCCGTGCCGGCCGAGGCTTGATACGACGCGCGGGCGGTGCTCAGCCGCTCGATGGCGCTGCGGGCGTCCAGCTGCGCCAGCTCGCGCGTCTGCTGGAGCTGCGCGCGCGCCTGGGCCAGGTTCGCCTGGGCGATCAGCTCGTCGCCGCGAATGCGGCCGCCGGTGAAGATGGGCACCGACAGCGCCGCGCCCACCGTCCAGTTGGTGTGGAAGTCGTTGAAGCCCGGCACCACGTCCTGCGGGAAGGCCACGCGGCCGTACTGCGACTGGAGCACGACGGTGGGCAGCCGCTGCGAACGGGCGATGCGCACCTGCTGCTCCTGCACCTGCACCGCCGTGGCCGCCTGCCGCACCACCGCCCGCGCGTCCGTCGCCGTGTCGGCCCCGGCGACGGAGTCCGCCGCGGCGGCCTGCGGCGTCCGCGCGACCACCGAGTCCGCCTCGCCGAGCGACGAGGTGAGGGCCAGAGGCTGGTCGAGCGGCAGGTTGAGGAGCTGTTTGAGGCGCAGGTACGCCTGGTCGCGGTCCGACCGGCGCTGGATCACCGCCGGCCGCTGGTTGTCGCGGGCCACGGAGGCGCGCAGCACGTCGAACTCGGGCGAGGTGCCCACGCGGCGTGCCAGCGTGGTGAGCCGCAGCGTCTCCTCCGCCTGCGCCAGCGCCGCCTCGGCGATGCCCACCAGGCGGTCGCTCAGCTCCGCGTCGTAGTACGCCTGCGTCACGTCCAGCACCAGCTGCGCCTGTGCGGAGGTGAGGCCGATCTCCGCGTTCTCCCGTCCCGCCTGCGCGATGCGGTTGGTGGCGGTGATGCGGCCGCCGGCGTAGACGGTCTGCTGGAGGTTGAGGCCCAGGTTGTACGTGTTCGCCGCGCCGAAGCCGGCGCTGCTCAGGCCCGAGAAGGGGTTGGAGCCGCTGCCCGCGCACTCCAGCGCGTGCTCCAGCGAGTCCACCCGCTCGTCCACCGGCAGGCCGGGGTGCGGCGTGAAGCTCGACGGGCAGTTCGTGGGCGCCGTCGTCGTGTCCACCGGCGCGCTGCCGCCCAGCCCTTCGAACTGGCTCTTCAGCGTCCGCGAGTACGACGCGGTGCCGTTCAGCTGCGGCAGGCGCTGCGAGCGCGCCTGGAGCTGCTGCCCGCGTGCCCGCGTGATCCCCGCCCGCGCGATCGCCACCTGCTCGCTGGCGGACTGCGCCATGCGCAGCGCCTCGTCGAGCGACAGCGTCCGTGCGCCCGCCGGCGCCTGCGGACGCGATGCCGCGGGTGCCGACGGCGTCACCGTCTGCGCCCCCGCCCGCGCCGCGCCCAGGGCGAGCCCGCCCGCCACCACCGCCGCCGCGCGCAAGCCGCGGCCCCACCCCACACGCGATCTCGTCATCTATGCCGTCGTCCCGTTCGCCGTTGAATCCACCATCTCGTTCCCCGCCCCGCCCGCCGCCCCGATCACGCGCAGGAAGAGCGCTACGTACCGTCCCGGCGCCTCCTCGGCCGGGTAGGCGTAGCGCTCCGGCATGATGTCGCGGCCCATCACGTCGCTGAACAGCGTGCCCATCAGCATGGCCGCCGCCGCGTGCGGCTCGAAGCCGCCGTCTGCCAGGCCGCGCGCGCGCAGCCGCAGCAGGTAGTCGTGGAGCTCGCCCGCCAGGCGCGCCGGCGTGGCCCCCGCGCAGGCCGCCATCTCCGGCGCCTCCTCGATCTCGCCCATGCAGGTGCGGATCATGGAGCGCGACCGCATGAGGTGCCCGTGGTGCGCGCGGCACCACTCCGTGAGCTCCGCCGCCGCGTCGCGCGGCTCCGCAGGCAGCGGGGCCAGCACGCCCTCGCGCGCGGCGGCCTGGAGCGCCTCGCCCAGCAGGGCGCCCTTGCTGCCGAAGTGCCGGAACAGCGTGATCTCGTTCACGCCCGCCTCGCCGGCGATCCGGCGGGTGGTGGCGCCGCGGGACCCGGCTTCCTGGAACACCCGCAGCGCGGCCTGGAGCAGCTTCTCTCTCACTTCCATGGCCGCCAAGGTATCCCCCCGCTGGGATGTGTGCAAGCGTTTACTTACATCCGTACGGTCGTCACAACGACGGCTACGGTTCACCGGCAGCCCCGCCCGCGCGCTCGTCGGCCCGCAGCGAGCGCCAGCGCTCCACCAGGCGCGCGGAGTCCTGCAGAAGCAGCGTGTGGAAGCTCTCGGCCAGGCGCAGGCGCTCGCGGCCGCTCTCCATCCCCTCCGGCAGCGAGGCCGCCGCGTCGCCGAAGAGCTGCGTCATCTCGCGCCACCGCCCCTGGCCCACCTCCAGCATGCGCTCCCACGGGTCGGCCTCGATGTGGTAGAAGTCGCGCCGGTCGCCCAGGTTGCTCACCCGCCGCACCATGCCCATGTGCTCCAGCATGCGCGCGTTGGTGCTCACCGAGGCCTTGCTGGCCTGGAGCCTTTCCGCCAGCTCGTCCAGCGAGAAGGGGCCGTCCTCCACCAGCAGCAGGCCCAGGATGCGGCCGGCTATGCGGGCCATGCCCTCCTTCTCGCAGAGCAGCGCCATCTTCTCCACGAACTGCCGCACCGCGTCGTTCATCCGCGCTCCGCTCCGTGTACCCGCCGCTTCCGGGGCGCCAACGATACCACCTCACCCATCGTTCAGTCAATACTGAACGATCTAAACATTTGTCCTCGCCCGCTTCCGGCATCTCTGCTCCTCCGGTCTGTCGCAGTGCGCCCGAACTGCCGTGGGATCGGTCGAACACCACGCAATCTCCTCCGCGTTCGGTCGGTGAGCACCGGCCCGTGCGCCGCGCTTCCGCAGCGCCGTCCCACGAGACGAGCGATGGTGCTGCCGCAGCACGGTCCGGCACGCAGGCCAGACCCTACAGGGGTGATGAGGGAGGTGGACGACGATCGGCGGCGCGTTCGCAGGGTACTTCGCACGGATGCCGATCGTGGTTTCAGCTTTCACGAACGAGCAGCGGACGCACCCGCTCATCTCTATGTCGAAACAGCGTCGCCGAAATCGACATCGTCCCGTGGCGTTCATCTCCCGACTCCCGAAACGGGGTTTTGGAGGATGCGCATCGGCGGTCACGGTTCCGCAGCGGGACGACGGCCGGTGTGCATCGACCGTACTGTTCCGTAGATGTGACGCGGTTGACCGGTTCGGTGAGCCGGACGCGGCGACGCGGTTTTCGGAAGATGTGAATCCGCCGGAGTGCCGTTCGGGAGATGCGGACCGGACGGGATGCGAGGGAGATGCAAGGCGTTCATCCGCTCTCCCGCCGTTCCCGGCGGATGCAAGCGAGCGCACTATGCGGCTCGTTTGGCCCGGAAAGGACCGGCTGGCAGCGATCTTGCCCGCCCTGGGCTGCTTGCCCCGCGCCCGCACGGGCGCACGCCGCACGCACGACCATCGCACCCGCGCCGCCCTTGCCCACCTCCGCGAATCCAGACGCAGCATTCGGCCACCTCCGCGACGGGGTGTGCCTGGTCGCGCCCGATGGCGGCGTGCGCTACGCCAACGCGTCGTTCCTGGAGATCCTGGAGCTGGTGGGGCACGAGGGGCCGGTGGAGCACATCTGGGACGTGCTGCCGGGCGACGGCGGCGGGCCCGACGCGGAGCTGCTGCGGCACTCGCTGGAGGATCGCGTGCCGGTGTGCTTCCGCACCGACGCCGGGGGCAGCCGCGTGTGGCAGGTGGAGGTGGAGCCCGCCGGGCGCGGCGACATGCGCGTGCGGCTGCGCAACGTCACGGCCGAGGTGCGCGCGGAGGCCGTGGAGCGCAGCGGCGAGGCGCTGCTCACGGTGGCGGAGAGAGAGGCGCGGCTGGACGCCATCCTCGAATCGTCGCCCGTGGGCTACGTGCTGATGGACTCCGAGACCTTCGTGGTGCGCGAGGCCAACCGCGCGTCGCACGAGATCCTGGAGGACCCGTGGCGCACCCCCGGCAGCACCGTGGGGCACCCGATGAGCGAGCTGGTGCCCGGCTTCGCCGCGTCGGACATCGAGGAGGTGTTCCGCCGCGTGCGCGACACGGGCGAGCCCTTCGACGTGGCCGAGTGGGAGTTCCGCGGCTTCGCGCGCGGGCCGGCCTTCTTCCGCTGGTCGCTGCGCGCCGTGCCGCGCGAGGGGGGGGGCCCTCCGCGCTTCCTGCTCCTCCTGGTGGTCGACGTCACGGCCGAGGTCCTGGCCCGCCGGGCGGCGGAGACGGAGCGGCGCGGCCTGTTCGCCGTGCTCGACGCGCTGCCGGTGGGCGTGCTGGTGGCCCGGGCGCCGGGCGGCGAGACGGCGTACGTGAACCCTGCCGCCGCCACCCTGGCGGGACGCCCCGCCGCGGAGCTCGCCGCCGCGGACGAGGCGGAGCACGCGGCGCTGTGGGACGGCCGCCACCCCTCGGGCGAGCGGATGGGGGCGGGGGAGCGGCCCCTGGCGCGGGCGCTGCGCGGCGAGCCGGTGCGCGACGTGGAGCTGGTGCTGCCGCGGCCGGACGGCGGCAGCCGCACGGTGCTGGCCAGCGCGGAGCCCCTGCGCGGCGAGGGTGGGGAGGTGGAGCGCGCCGTGGTCTCGCTGCACGACGTGAGCGACCGGCGGACGCTGGAGGAGGCGCTGGTGGAGCGCACCGCCGCCGCCGAGGCCGCCGCGGGCGAGGCCGCCCTGCGCGCCGAGGAGAGCCGCGCGCTGCGGGAGATGGGGCGCGCGCTGGTCTCCGCGCTGGACCCGGAGCAGGTGCTGCGGATGGCGGCGGCGAGCGCCATGGAGCTCACGGGCGCCCGCGGTAGCTGCGTGGTCTCGCCGCGCGGAGCGGAGTCGATGGTGCTGTCGCCGTGCGTGGGCCTGCTGGAGCGGCTGGAGGGAACGGTGCTGCCGCTGGCCGGCTCGGCGGCGGACGTGGCGGTGAACGCGGGACGGCCGGTGGTCTTCAACTCGCCCGAGGAGCTTCCAGGCGGAAGCGAAGTGCTGGCGACGGCGCGCTCGCTCGGGCTGCGGAACCTGCTCGCGGCGCCCATGCTGGCGTTCGGCGAGGCGCTGGGCGTGCTGGTGGCCGTGGACCGCGAGGGCGGCTTCGGGGAAGACGAGACGCGGCTGCTGGAGTCGTTCGCGGACTCGGCCGCGCTGGCGGTGCACAACGCGCGGCTCTACGAGGGCCAGCGCCGCCGCGCGGAGGAGAACCGCGCGCTCCTGGCCGCCGCCGAGGCGCTCACCTCCACCCTGGACCCGGCGGAGGTGATGGAGCGCATCGTCCACATCGCCCGCGAACTGGTGGGGGCGGACGCGGCGGGGCTCACGCTGGTGACGGGCGAGAACCGCGACCGGCTGCTCACGCCGGTGGCCGTGGGGCTGCTGGAGCCCTTCCGCGGGAGCGAGGGCGCGCTGGCGGGCTCGCTCACCGAGGTGGCGGCGCGCGCCTCCGGCCCCATCGTGATCGACGCGGACGCGGGCGAGCCGCTGCACCCCAACGCGGTGTTCATGCAGCGGCTGGGCATCGTGTACTTCGCCGTGCTGCCGCTGCGGGTGGAGGGCGAGCTGCTGGGGATGATCGGGGTGGCGAACGCGCGCGGGTCGCGGCCCTTCGGCGCGCAGGACCTGCGCGTGCTGGCGCTGCTGGCCGACCAGGCGGTGCTGGCCGTGCGCAACGCCCGTGCGCACGAGACGGCCCGCGGCGCCAGCCGCGCCAAGAGCGAGTTCCTGGCCATGATGAGCCACGAGCTGCGCACGC
>DASRQW010000211.1 GCA_035696245.1 Longimicrobiaceae bacterium
AACGCAGAGAGCGCCCCCCGCGAGCGCATCTACCACGGTCCGTAGATGTAGGCGGGGTCCGCGCGCAGGCGGAGGCATCTGACGATGCGGCAGCACCTCCAGGATGATAGGCCGCGGCACCTCCGAGGAGCGCGGCGTGAATCGATCCCAGATTCTATCCCACGCCCGCAGCAACGAAGAAGGCCCCGCAACGGAAACCGTTGCAGGGCCTTCATTTTTTTAGCTCCCGCGGTAGGACTCGAACCTACGACCCTCTGATTAACAGTCAGATGCTCTAACCAACTGAGCTACGCGGGAATGTCGCCCTTCCGTGAAAGGGTCCCCGAAGATATTCGGCGGCCCGCATACTGTCAACCCCTGGCCGCAGCCCGCCCGAACCCCCGCGAAAAGCAATACAACATCAAGCAGCCGAAGGAGATGCGCACAGTGTGCATCGGGAACTCCCGGCGCGCGGCGGGGTTCCTCACGGCACAACCGCCGCGCCTGGGTTTTCCCGCCGCACGTTCACCGCGCCGCCGCCAGTTCCCGCGTAAGCCGCTGCCCTGGAATCAGTTCGGAACGGTTCCTGCTTTGACGCACGCCAAACGGGTGACGTCTCGCCCAGCAGCCGTGCCGCACCGCATCATGGAAGTACGCATGAAGTTCCACCCGTCCCTTCCGGTGATCGCCGCATTCGCGGGGCTCGCGACCGGGCTCGCCATCAGCACGGCGTGGTCCGAGGCCGACCTGCGCGAGCGCGTGCCGTCCATGGCCGAGTTCGTGCCCGAGACGCCGCTGGACCCGCTTCGCGGCATCACGCGCGCGGAGCTGCGCATGGCGATGGAGAAGGCGCAGGCGAAGCTCGCGGCCGGACAGCCGTGGGCCGCCTGGGTGGCGCTGCGTGGGTTCGTCACGCAGGCGGATGACGCCGAGCCCGCGGCGGTGCTCATGGCGGCGCGCGCGGCGGGCGGGTGGGGCGGATGGACGCACGTCCGCACCCTGCTGGGCGGGCGCACGTGGCTGGACGACGAGGGCCGCGGGGAGGGGTGGATGCTGCTGGGCCGCGCGGACGAGGCGCGCGGGAGCTGGGGCGACGCCGCGGACGCGTATCGCCGCTACGCCAGCGTCGCCACGGGCGAGAAGCGCGGGCTGGGCCATGCGCGCCAGGCCGACGCGCTGCGCCACCTGGGCCGCAACCGCGAGGCCGCAGCCGCCTTCGCCGCCGCCGCGCGCGACCTGCCCGCCGCCCGCGACTGGATGATCGCGCTCCAGGCCGAGGCACTGGCGGCCGCGGGAGATGCGGACGCGGCGTCGCTCGCTCCTCCCGCAGGCGCGGGAGCACCGGCGCGCGTGCACCTGGCCCGCGCGGCCGCGGCGTACGCGACGGCGCATGGCGACGCGGCCGGCGCGCTGGAGCGGCTGGACGCGGAGAACCGCGCGCTCGCCGCGGCCGGGTTCGATGCCGAGGCGGACGTCCTGCTGCTGGACCGTGCGCAGCTGCTGGAGAAGGCGGGACGGAACGGCGATGCGGTAGATGCGCTGCGCCGCGTGGCCGCTGACCTGAACGCCGCGCCGGCGGACCGCGCGCGCGCGGCCACCGAGCTGGTGAAGGTGCCCGGAAGCCGCACGGTGGACGAGCACCTGGCGCGTGTGGCCGCGTATGAGGCCGCCACGAAGCCGGGCATGGCCGCCAAGGCCCTGCGCTCCGCCCTGGCCGCCGGGCTGCCGGACGACGGCGCGGCCCGCCTGCGGCTGGGCAGGCTGCTCTTCGACGAGCGCGACCTGGGGCCGGCGCGCGTGGAGCTGAAGGCCGCCGCCGCGCGCCTCACCGACGCCGAGCAGCTGGCCGAGGCGGAGCTGCTCTCCGCCCGCGCGCTGTCCATGAGCGGCCAGCCCGACGACGCGGTCATGGCGCTGCGCAAGCTGGTGGATACGCGCCCCGGCACCGCCGCCTCCGGTACCGCGCTCTTCATCCTGGCCGACCAGACCAGCAGCCGTGACAACGCCATCGCCCTGTATCGCCGTGCCTCGGCGGTCACGTCATCGGCATCCGCGCGGGACGCGGCGTTCCGGCTGGGTGACCGGGTGCAGCGGGCGGGAGATGCGGACGGCGGCGCGCGCGCGTGGGAGGAGTACGTCGCCCGCTATCCGCGCGGCGAGGAGACGGCGCAGGCGGCCTACCAGGCCGGCGTGATCCACGAGCGTGCCGGCCGCGCCGACCGGGCGCGAGCGATGTACTCCGCTGCGATCGCGGCGGAGCCGGTGTCGTACTACGCCGTGCGCGCCGCGGACCGGCTGGGCATCGACCCCCTGGAGCGCACGCTCGCCGAGCCGCATCCGTGGGACGGGCTGGCGGACGATCCGTCCGAGGGCGCCAAGGCGCTACGCCGGCTGGACGCGCTCACGGCCGCGGGGCTGGACGGCGAGTGGGCGGAAGAGGCCGATGCGCAGATGCGCCGCCTGGACCGCCGCCCCGTCGCGCTCCTCACGCTGGCGGAGGGGCTGCGAGACCGCGGCCACACCATCGAAGCGATCCGCCTGGGCCGCAAGCTGCTGGAGCGCCGCGGCGGCGAGTGGGACCAGCGCCTGCTGCGCGTCGTCTTCCCCCTGCCGTACCGCCAGGCGGTGATGGACGAGGCGGAGCGGGTGGACCTCGATCCGTACCTCCTCGCGGGTCTCATCCGCCAGGAGTCTTCGTGGGACCACGATGCGCGGTCGCGGGTGGGCGCCACGGGGCTCGCGCAGATCATGCCCTCCACCGGCAAGTGGCTGGCGAAGGGCACGGGCGTGGACGAGTACGATCCCAGCCTGCTCACCGTGCCGGAGATCAACCTGCGGATGGGCGCGCGCTACCTGGCGGACCAGATGGACCGCTACCACGGGGCGCGCGACCTGGCCCTCATCGCCTACAACGCCGGCCCCTCGCGGGCGGACCGGTGGCGCAGCGAGCTGAACTACGGCGGCGACCTGGACACGTTCCGCGACCGCATCCCGTTCGAGGAGACGCGCGGCTACGTGAAGGTGGTGCTGCGCAACGCCGCCGTGTACCGCCGCCTGTACGGCGACCCGCGCTCGCCGGGCCTGGCGCAGGCGGGCGACTGATCCTGCCGCGCCGCCGGACCTCCGGCGCCGCAAGCGGGGTAGCTGGCGGTTGACCGCGGCGCGCCCCCGGCCGTAGACTTGTCGCCGAACCCGCACACGCATGTCCGCACGGCGCGTACGCTTGCGCCGCGCGGGCCGAACACCGCCTCCGCAGCGCCGGCCCCCGGTGGCCGGACGCACGCTCACCGCACGCCGGCAGCACCCCCATGCGCACCACTCGCATCCTCACCCCGCTCGTGCTCGCTGCCGCGCTCGCCCCGGCGGCGCTGGGCGCGCAGACGCTGCGCGGCTCGCGCGGCACCGTGGACCGCACGTACCGCCAGGCGGTGGGCAGCAAGCTCACCTTCTTCAAGTCGCCGCGCGGCGTGCGCAACGCGGCCGAGGAGGGCGACCTGGTGCGCATGGCCGGCAACGGCGACTACCGCCTGAGCGGCACCGCGTACCCGTACGCGCTGCCCACCACGCGCACCTTCGTGATGCGGCTGGGCAAGGCGTACCGGCAGGAGTGCGGCGAGAAGCTGGTGGTCACCAGCGCCGTGCGGCCCCAGTCGTACCGCGTGGCGAACAGCGTCGCGCAGACGGTGCACCCCACGGGCATGGCGGTGGACATCCGCCGGCCGCGGAGCCGCGGGTGCGCGAGCTGGCTGCGCGAGACGCTGCTGGGGCTGGAGGGCCGCGGCACCATCGACGCCACCGAGGAGCACCACCCGCCGCACTTTCACGTGGCCGTATTCCCCGGCCCGTACCGGCGGTACGTGGAGGCGAACGGCGGCATGCCGCGCGAGAAGGCGTCCGCCCGCGCCACGCTGGCGGGCCGCGAGGACAACGACACCGGCGAGGGCGACGACACGCCCGCCCGTCCATCCACCAGTCGTGTGGCCTCCAAACCGGCCGCCGCGCGCCCGGCGCCGGTGAAGCCCTCCGCCTCCGCGTCTGCCTCCACGGCGGCGGCCAAGCGGACCTACCGCGTGCGGCAGGGCGACTCGCTGTGGACCATCGCGCGGCGCACGGGCGTGAGCGTGCAGAGCCTGCGCGACGCCAACGACCTGCACTCCTCCCACCTCGCCCTCGGCCGCGTCCTCGTCATCCCCTCGCGCTGATCCGCATCTCCCGTCCGCCAACCGCGGTATGACGTAATGAATCGGCGGTCGATCGCTTCGGTCCACGGGCGAGGGGCCGACGGTGTGATGATGCGCATCGTCCCATGTGAGAAACGGATACGCGTTCGGTAGATGTGGAGCGATGCGGGAGATGCGGGCGGTTCTGCGAATGCCGCGCATCGGCGGTGAAGCTGGCTGACGCGCTGTGGTTGATGTGGGGCGATCGGGTCGATGGTGCGATGGCGGGCCGCGCATCTTCCGATCGATCACAGTTGTCGCTGGACGTGGATCGAACCGATGGGGACGAGACGCCGAGACGCCGTGCATCTATGCAGATGCGCGGCGGTTTTGATTTGCATCTAACGTGTTGTGGTGAATCGATTTGGGCGGACGGGCGTCACTCGCGCAGGACGTTT
>DASRQW010000212.1 GCA_035696245.1 Longimicrobiaceae bacterium
CGGCTGAACCCCAGGTCGCGGAAGATGTCGCAGATCTCCTCGACCACCTGCGTCACGGGGTGCAGGCCGCCGCGCCAGTGGCGGCGGCCGGGCAGCGACAGGTCCAGCCGCGGCCCCGTCTGCTCCGGCGCCGTGTGGGCGGCGGACTTCTCGTCGAGAAGCGCGGTGAGCGCGTCCTTCACCCGGTTCGCCTCGGCGCCCACCACCGGCCGCTGCTCCTGGGACAGCTCGCCCAGGCGCCGCAGCACGCCCGTGAGCCGGCCCTTGCGCCCGGCGTACTCCACGCGCAGCCGCTCCAGCTCGTCCGCCCCGTCCGCCGCCCGGATCGCCGCCAGCCCCTCGGCCTCCAGCGCGTGAAGCTGCGCGATCAGCTCATCCACCATCGTCTCTTCGCGGTCTATTTGAGTGGAAACCACCGGAATCATTAGGTTGCGTTGTCAACCCCAATCTGTGCCCGCGCCGCCGGTCGCGCCACCCCTCACGATCAACGCGCACCGTTCGGGAAATGCGCTCCGCCCGATCTGTCGAAACGCCGGCTGTTCTGAAGATGCGCACAGGCTCCAGGCCCGCAGAGATGATCGAGCGGCAGCCCACGCGTGGGCTTCGCGCGGTCGTAGCCCCGTGGGTTTACCCACCTGGGCGATGCCGATGTGACGTGCCTCGCGGGCCTCGCGAGGACGCGCGCCCGCGCTGTTGTGCAGAGGTACCGCGATGCGATCGGCAATGTCGCGCCGCGCGGCGGCGGATGCACGAGCGTGCGGTGGAGATGTCGCGCATCGGCAGATGCGCAACTCGGTTTCGGGAGATGCGGATCGTCCCAGATCACGATCCACCAACGCAAAACGGACGCGATTCGCTCGCGTCCGTTTCGATGATCATCAACCGTCTGCACATCTCACCTGGGCCGCGAACCTCGGGCATCGTCGCATCGGAGAGTTTCCGGATGCGATAAATCGCACCCCTACATGGAGATGCGCCGATCCGAATCCGCGAGGATGGGGTTCGCGGTCGGTCCGACCACGGGCATCTCCGCGCTTGCTCTAGGCGGCGTTTGCGTCCTTGCGGCCGATGGCCCAGAGGCGGAGGAGCAGCTCCTCCATGGCCTGGCGGTCGCTGAGGGATGCAGACTTGAGCAGGCGGTCGCTGCGGAGAAGCTCGGTCAGCGCCTGGTCCACCTCGGCAAGCGTCCACTTCTTCGCGGTGGGGACGATGCGCTTCGCCATCCAGCGCTGGAACGGCTTCAGCTCGCGCTCCAGCGCGCCCTGGCCGCCCGCGCACACGAGGCCCACGCGAAGGATCTGCGCCGTCATCCCGATGATGAGGCCCACGCCGGATTCGCCGCTCTCCAGCAGGATGGGCAGCGCCGCCACCGCCTCGCGGAATCGCCGTTCGGCCACCATGTCGAACCACGCCCAGCGGTCCTGCTTGGGCAGCGCGCCGCCCACCGCCCGCACGTCGTCCAGCCCGATCCGCTTCCGGTCCTGCGCGTACGCCACCAGCTTCGTCACCTCGGCCGAGAGGGTGCCCAGGTCCACGCCGATGGCGCCCACCAGCGCCCGCGCCGCGTCGGAGTCCATCTCCACCCCGTGCTCGCGCTGCGCGTGGTCCATCACCCAGCCCGGCGCGTCCATCGCGTCGAGCGCCGGGTACTCCACGGAGACGGCCGCGCGCTGCAAGTCGTCGTAGAACTTGGCCTTGGAGCCGGACGGGATGGACGCGGAGATGATCAGCGCCAGCCCCGGCTCGGGCTTCACAGCCGCCGCCAGCAGCACCTCGCGCGCCTTCACCGACAGGCCCTGGGCGTCGCGCACCACCATCACGCGCCACTCGGCCATCATGGGCGGCGTGGCGAGCAGCGAGGCCAGGTCGTCAGCCGTCACGTCGGCGCCGCGCAGCTGGTCGAAGTTGAAGTCGCGCGTGGCCTCGTCCAGGTACGCCGCCACGGCGCGGTCCACCGCCTGCTCGCGCAGGTAGTCCTCGCCGCCGTGGAAAAAAAAGACACTCCCCTGGGAGCGGTCCCGGAGAGTGCGTGCGAGCGCGTCCTGGCTGATCTGCGGCACGGGCGTGGGGTGAGATGCGTGAAGGGCGCGGCTACTTCTGCGCCGCCGCCAGGTCCTGCGCGTACGACTCCACCGCCAGCGGCGAGCCGTGCAGCGCCACGTCGTACGGCGTCTGGAGCACCGGCACGCCCAGGTCGGCCAGCTGCGCGGCGAACCCGCGCTGCCCGTTGAAGCGCGACAGGTCGGGGATGCGGATGGCCCGCTCGAAGCGCTCGCGAAGCTGCGGCGGGCCGGCGGCCACCGTGGGCAGCGACGGCGTGGAGCGCGCCGCCGTGGGCACCCACGCCGCGAACGCGATCATCGCGGCGATGGAGAGCGTGGCCGCCACCGAGCCGCGGGATCCCTGCGTGCGCTCCCACGCCATCTCGTCTTCCACGTGCCAGATGCGGTGCTGCAGCCGCGCCCCGAAGTCGTCCGAGACCTCCAGCTCCGGGAGGGCGCGGAACAGCTCGGTGCCCTGGCGCAGCACGCGGTCGTAGCGCGCGCAGCTCTCGCACTCGTCGCGGTGCACCTCCATCTCCACAGCCATCTCGTCACTGAGCAGCCCGTCGCAGAGCGACGAGTACTCGGCAAGGAAAACCTCGCAGTTCACCACCATGCTGCCCCCCGCCTGCGGAAAGACCCGGACCGTCCCGGCGCCGTGCCGGTGGAACGTTGGAGCCTTTGGTACGCGGCACCCCCGGCCAGTGTTCCCGCCCGCCGTAGCGCCGCTTGCATCCGTTCCGCCGAAACAGCCTAGACATGAGATGCACGGCGTCGTCCGATCTCCCGTCCGATCCGCCGAAGGTCGGCTAACGTGAGGCCGCACCACATCTTCCGAACCCGTAAGAAGTTACTCTCCGCCTCCAACCCGCGCTACGCCTCTCGCGAACCGGATCGCCGGGCCACGGGCCGTCGATCTTCTCCGCTCGCGGGCGATGCCCAGCCTTTCGCCTTCACCGCACGGGTAACGAAAAAGCTTCCGTATCTTCGCAACCGGGCGTATCGTGCGAGCCGCATCGCCCTCTGCGGCAGTGCATCCTTCCCACCGTTCCGTCCCCTCCAGGAGATCCCGATGAGCGTTCCCGACAATCGCGTGGTGGTCACCGGCGTCCAGATCCCGTTCGGCGAGATGGTGGTGCTGATCCTGAAGTTCGTGCTGGCATCGATCCCCGCGTACATCATCATGATGGTGATCATGATGGTCATCGTCGGGATCTTCGGCGGCATCTTTGGCGGGCTGATGGGGGGACTGAAGTAGCGAGGCGGCCCGGTTCGCCATCCGTTGGACGAAGGAGAGGGGGGCGCGCCGGGAATCCCGGTGCGCCCCCCTCTTCACTGCAATCGAACGAGAGCAGGGCCGTGCGGCAGCCTCCTAGTCGAGAAGCGGCGCGATGATCTGCGCGAAGTTGTTCCTGGCGCGGTTGAGCCGGCTCTTCACCGTGCCCAGGTTGCAGCCCGTGATCTCCGCGATCTCCTCGTACGTCTTGCCCTCCATCTCGCGCAGCACGAACACGGTGCGGTGGTGCTCCGGCAGCACGTCCACGGCCGAGTCCACCATGCTCTTCAGGTGGCGCTTGCGGAACAGGTCGTCCGGGCGGTAGGTGTTGTCCTCCCACTCCAGCGGGCGCTGGTCCGCGTCCCAGCTCTTCTTGATGGACGTGAAGAGCACCAGCGGGTTGCGCGAGCGGTTGCGCAGCTCGTTCTTGGCCAGGTTCGACGCGATGGTGTAGATCCAGGTCGAGAACTTCTTGCTCTGGTCGAAGCGGTGCAGGTGCCGGTAGACGCGGATGAAG
>DASRQW010000213.1 GCA_035696245.1 Longimicrobiaceae bacterium
GCCACGCATCAGCTCCGGGACCACGCGCTCGCCGAAGACGTCGATGAACCGCTCCTGCTCGCCACGGTGGATGTTGTGCAGGTCGATCTCCGCGAACCCCATCTCCGCGTCGCCCGCCAGCCACTCCAGATGCTCGTCCACGCTGTCGGAGATGCGCACCTTCTTCGCGATGTCCTCCGGCCGCACGTACTCGCCCGCCGCGTCGAACAGCGCCGGCATGCGCAGGTCCGCCAGCACGGGGCTGGGGAACTGCACCGACTTCCACTGCTCCCACGCGCCCCGCAGCGCATCTTCCTTCGTCTTCGCGAAGCTGAGCTGCGCCTGGAGATGGATCGGCTTCCCCTCCCCGCCTCCGCGCCGGAAAGCGTCCACGATCTGCTGCATCGACTCGCGCTCGCCCACCACGGTGATGAGCCCGTCCGCCCAGCCGCCCATCCACTCCGCCGTCTCCGGGCTGAGCGCCGCGCCCACGATCATCGGCGGCTCCGGCGGCAGCGTGTACAGCTTCGCCTCTTCGACCGTGACGAGGCCGTGGTGCGTCACCGTCTCACCCGCCCACAGCGCGCGGATGATGTCCACGCCTTCGCGCAGCCGGGCGTTGCGCTCGGGCTTGCACGGCCAGCGTTCGCCCGTGATGTGCTCGTTCAGCGCCTCGCCGCTGCCCGGCGCGATCCAGAAGCGGCCGGGGAACATCTCCGCCAGCGTCGCCGCCGCCTGCGCGATGATGGCCGGGCTGTAGCGCCATCCCCCCGGCACCGTCACCACGCCGAACGGCAGCGAGGTGGACGCCAGCGCCGCGCCCAGCCACGACCACGCGAAGCCACTGTGGCCCTGCGCCTCGCTCCACGGGTGGAAGTGGTCGCTGCACATGGCCGACGCGAAGCCCGCCGCGTCCGCCCGCTTCACCAGCCGCAGCAGCTCGCCCGGCGCGTACTGCTCGTGCGAGCAGTGGTAGCCGATGCGGAGCCCGGCAGCCTTCATCGGCTGGTGCCCTTGCCCGTGGGCGCCAGCACCTCGCCCGTGTAGTAGCGCGCGTCCGCGCTGGCCAGGAAGACGTACGACGTGGCGATCTCCACCGGCTGCGCGGGCCGCTTCCACACCGAGTCCTGCCCGAACTTCTCTACGTGCTCGGGCGACAGGGTGGCTGGAATGAGCGGCGTCCACACCGGGCCCGGCGCCACGCAGTTCACGCGGATGCCGCGGTCCGCCAGCCCATTGGCGAGCGACTTGGTGAAAGTGTGGATGGCGCCCTTCGTGGACGCGTAGTCGATCAGCCCAGGGTTGCCCTCCAGCGCCGTGACCGAGCCGGTGTTGATGATGGCCGCGCCCGCCTTGAGGTGCGGCAGCGCGGCCTGCACCATGTAGATGTAGCCGAAGATGTTGGTGCGGAACGTCCGGTCCAGCTGCTCCGGCGTGATCTCCTCGATCCCTTCCGTCTCCATTTGGTACGCCGCGTTGTTCACGAGCACGTCCAGCCGCCCGAACGCCTCCGTCGCGGCGCGCACCAGCCCGCGGCACTGCTCCGGCTCGCGCACGTCGAAGCGGTGGGTGATGCAGCGGCGGCCGGCCTTCTCCACCCAGCGCTTCGTCTCCGCCGCGTCCTCATCTTCCTTCTCGCTCTCGTAGCCGATCGCCACGTCGGCCCCCTCGCGCGCGAACGCGATCGCCACCGCCCGCCCGATGCCGCTGTCGCCGCCCGTTACGATGGCGGCCAGCCCCTCCAGCTTGCCGCAGCCGCGGTAGCTCTCCTCGCCGTGGTCGGGCTTCTCCCGCATCTCCGTCTCCACACCCGGCGGCGACTGCTCCGGCTCGTGCGTGTCCGGCTTCTCCGCCTGCTTTGGATCGCGCTCCTCCATGGTCTTCGCTCCCGCGCAACTCTGTGCCCCGCGCGCCGATGCAGCCCCCCGCCGCACCCGCCGAAGCCCGCGCCGTTTTGCACGACGTGTACCGGCGGAGGGGACAGGGGAGATTCAACTCAGGTGTGCCCGTCGTTGTGGTGCCGTTCGGCGGCGTGGTATAATCTGGAAGAAGATTTTCGCACCGTGCGAAAAGCTGGTAGCACACCTCGGAGCAGACGAATGGAGCTTCGCGACGCGCTTGCGGAAGTGGACCGGCTCCGCGCGGAGCTGGATGCGCTGCGCCCGCTGGATGCCGCGCAGCAGAAGCGCGTGATGGACAAGTTTCGCCTGGAGTGGAACTACCACTCGAACGCGATCGAGGGGAACTCGCTCACGTTCGGTGAGACGCGCGCCTTCCTGCTCCACGGCCTGACCGCGAAGGGCAAGCCGTTCAAGGACTACCTGGACATCCAGGGGCATGACCGTGTGATCGACGTGCTCTTGGACGTGGTCCATGATCGCGAAGAGCTGACGGAGTCGATGATCCGCGAGATGCACAAGGTGCTTCTCGTGGAGCCGTACTCCATGCCTGCCGAGAGTCCCGAGGGACTGCCCACTTCGCGCAGAATCGAAATCGGGCAGTACAAGACCGCGGCCAACCACGTCGTCACCCGCACCGGCCAGACCCACTACTTCGCCGAACCGGTAGATACGCCTGCGCGGATGGCCAATCTCATCCGCTGGTTTCGGGAGAACCGCGACAATCCGGACGTCCACCCGGTCTTACTCGCCGCCTTGTTCCATCACCAATTCGTCGCCATCCATCCGTTCGACGACGGCAACGGCCGGCTGGCGCGCATTCTCCTGAACTTGATTTTGATGCGGGCGGGTTATCCACCTGTCGTGTTCAAGCTGGAAAAGAAGGCCGAATACTTCCTGGCTTTGGAGAAGGCAGATGTCGGTGAGGAAGAGGATTTCGTCGTATTCGTCGCGGAATCATTGATCGATTCGCTTCGGATGTCTCTGAAAGCCGCGCGCGGGGAGTCGATTGACGAACTCGCCGACTTCGATAAACGGTTGAACCTGCTTACCCGCACTCTTCAAACTCGAGCCGATCCCTCACTCGATGTTGATGATGAGTGGACGAAGGAAATGCAACTTCGTGTATTGCCGAAAATTCTGCTGGTATTCCGCGCAGTAGCAGAACGCATAACTCATCTGAATGGCATTTTTGCCTCTCCGCCTGCAGCGAAGATTACGGCATCGTCACGAGATGGCGCCCATAGTCAAACGTTTGATGATCCACGGCTGCTCAGTGAAAACGTTGTGCGCTGGGCGGCCGAGAGACTGTTAACAGCTCTTCATATGAATCATGAAGGGCGTCTCCGGAAAAGCGTTCTTGCGAGCTTATCAACCCGGTTGCGCCCGGATGTATTCGCCCCGAGCGTTTCCGTGCGATTTCACCCCACTTCTATCGCATTCAGGGCGAAATTTCCAGGTCTTCCACCCAGCATATATCCGCCGATGTCCTATCTGGAATTCAGCGAGACCAACATGTCATCGGAAATCACGAAGTTCCTTCTCGCAGATCTCGTCGCGTCGGTAGATAAGCTTGCTTCCAGTTAGCGAAGCCGCCTACGCCGCCGGCTCCTGCGCGGGCGACCACTCGGTCGCGTGGACGGCGCGGATGAGCAGCGGGGCGATGGTCTCCAGCAGGTACACCTCGTCTTCGCCGAACGGGATGGGCTCGTAGTCGAAGTGGCAGATGGTGCCGAAGAGCGTGGCGTCCTCTTCCATGAGCGGGACGCCGCAGTACGAGCGCACCACGTTCTGCTTGGGATGCCCGGCCACCCGCGGGTCGCGCACGCTGTTCTCGGTGGTGAAACGCTCGGCCGTCTGGCGCACGAACATGCAGTACGAGTCCAGCACGGGCTGGTCTGCAGACCGCTCCACCGCCGGATCGTCGCGGTCGATGAGGTGCAGGTTGCGCAGCGTGCCGCCCTCGAAGCGAAACACGGCCGTGAACCGGTGCAGGCTCTGCGCGTTCAGGTAGCAGAGCGCCGCACGGACGCCCTCACCGCCCCCCAGGATGCGCCGGAAGTTCGATACCGCTTCTCGCTGCTCTGCCATGGTTGGTCCGGCCGGTGAGTGTGCCTGCATTCTAAATACTGTCGCTTTCGCAACTTCCGGTCCCCACCGCCCGCCCGATGGCCTGGGGCGGGGCGGCACTCGATTGCCTCCGGCGCGGCGCGGGCCTAAGCTTCGGGGAGATGCGCGGCGGCAGCGCCGGACGTTGCGAGCAACTGAAGTGAAGGCGGGGGGATGGCAGGCTTTCGGGAGATGTGCGACGCGCTGCACGGCGCGACCTTGGAGCACCACTCGGCGCACCTTTCCGCCCGCACGTTCGCGATGACGTTCCGCCGGGATGACCGCGCGTCCACCCATTCGACCGCCGCGGGAGATAGCGCTCCGCGCGTGGAGATGCGGCTGGAAGATGTGCGGTGGGTGAGGTGGTCAGCGGGCGGAGGCGATGCCGGAGCTCCGTGGCGCATCTCCGCCGCGGGCATCGAGCGGCTCGCGGAGGGCGACGTGTGGCGCATCTACCTGAACGCGGGCGGCCCGGAGATCGAAGGCGCGTGCGGCCGCATCGTCCGCGACGGCGAGGAGGTGGACGGCGTGGGACGCGCGTACCGCTCCGCCCCCGCAACGGGACCCGCCGAGCCGTATCCAGGGTAGGGATCGCGCGGAACGTGCGCCGCATCCGCCTGCATCGATGACGACGCCTCCCTTCGGTGCAGCTGCGCAGCGATCCAGCCGCCGCTCATCTCCCGTCCGGCGCCGCTTCCCGCCCCCGCCGGGCGCTCAAACCAACGACACCGTGCGCTTTCGATGAAGATCCCGATGGAGTGGCTCACCCAGCGCACCGAGAACGCGCCCACGTCCCAGCACCGCAGCCTGCCGGACATGGCGGCGCTGCGCATCCGCATGGCGTGGCAGAAGGTGAAGCGCGAGGCCGTGGAGGGCGACGAGGTGTGGGCCTTCGCGAACCCGTCGAACACCTGGAAGAAGCTGGGCAAGCACACCGGCTACGCGGTGGTCCGCAAGGGCAAGATCGTCCACAGCGTGGTCGTCACCAGCGACTGACGCGCCGTCGGCGCGCGGTCATCTGCCGCATCATTCCCTTCCGCACGTCCGCGGAGACGCGCACGGCCGCGCATCCACACTGACGCACGCCGTAGCGCAAAGCTCGGCATCCCCGCGATCCATCTGCTGATCCGGAGCACCTGGCCGCCTCGCTCCCGCTGTTCGAGTGGCGATCCACCGCACCGCATCTCCCGATCCCACCTCCCTCTCCGCTTCCCGCCGATGATCTCACCTCGCCGGCTCGTTCGTGCCCTGTCGCTCGGGGTGTTGCTGTTCGTCGGCGGGTGGCGCCCCGCGGCCGCGCAGACGAGCGACGACACCGTGCCGCTCGCTAAGCGGCAGCAGATCGCCGCGGAGCTGGACCGCGGCATCCGCCGCTACTTCGCGCACCTGGCGGGCGCGCCGGACCTAACGGACTACCCGGCCGTCTACGCCGCCTACCGCGAGAAAGCGCTCGCCACGCGTGGCCGGCGCGACTTCGACCTGGCGACGCTGGAGTTCATGGCACGCCTGCACAACGGCCACACGGACTTCAACGACCGGTGGCTGTGGGACCGCTTCGGCGCGCCGCTCGGGTTCGCGGTGCGGTGGATGGACGGGCGGTGGGCGATCATCTACAGCGACCGCCCGGGCCTGAAGGTCGGCGACGTGGTGGGCGCCGTCGACGGCGAGCCGATGGAGGCCTTCTACCAGCGCGAGAAGCGGTTCATCCCCGCCTCCAGCGACCGCATGGCGCGTCACCTCTTCCGCAACCGCTCGTACCTCTTCCCCCAGCGCTTCACGCTCACCTTGGCAGATGGGCGCCAGGTGGAGGTCACGCGCGGCGAGCCTTCCGCGCCCTCCACGCCGCCCGCGGCGACGGCTACAGCCTCGACGGCGGACGTGGTGCCGCACCGGTGGCTGGTGCCGGACAGCGTCGCGTACATGCAGATCCCCAGCTTCGGCGAGGACAAGTACCAGAATCGCGCGCTGGAGGTGCTGCACGAGTACCACGATGCCCCGGCGCTGGTGATCGACGTGCGCGGCAACGGCGGCGGCAGCACGCCCGAGACGCTCATGCGCCAGCTCGCGGACCGCCCGCTGCCGTGGTGGTGGGAGTACAGCGCGCTGGGATCCGGCCCCATGCGCCACCTGCCCAAGACCGACGAGATCGGCCCCAACGGCGAGCGGAAGCCGCAGCCGTACCGCCCGGGCGGCACCCTCAGCCCGCGGCAGGTCTACCGCGGCCGCCTGGTCATCCTCGCCAACATCGGATGCGGCTCGGCGTGCGAGGACTTCGTGATGCCGCTCCAGCAGACGGGGCGCGCCACGGTGGTGGGCGACACCACGTTCGGCTCCACCGGCCAGCCCTACATCATGGACTTCGGCGACGGGATGACGGCGCGGGTGAGCGGCCGGCGCGCGTACTTCCCCGGCGGCAAGCCATTCGAGGGCGTCGGCATCGCGCCGGACGTGTACGTGCCTCCCAGCATCGCCGCGTACCAGGGCGGCGGCGATTCCGCTCTGGACCGCGCGCTCCAGGTCGTCCGCGCACCCGCTCCCCCGCGCCCG
>DASRQW010000214.1 GCA_035696245.1 Longimicrobiaceae bacterium
GACGGTGGTGCTTCCCGGCGCGTACGCGGCCGCGGCCGTCGCCGGGAAGCTTTCGGCGCTCAGCCCGCACGTGAGCCTGACCAACAAGCCGCTGCTGGTGGACGGGCTGGAGGCGGAGTTCGACGCCGCACAGCTCACGCAGCTGGTGAAGGCGCGGGTGCTGGGGCTGGAGCGGCGCCAGGGCTTCCGGGTGGTGAAGGGGATCACCACCAGCACGGGAAGCGCATTCGCGCAGATCACCACGCGCCGGATCGTGGACTACGCCAAGTACGGCGTGCGCTCGTCCGCCACGCCGTACATCGGGCTGCTGAACAACGTCCGGGTGCGCGGGGCCATGCACGCCACCCTCAACACCTTCCTGGACGGGATGGTGAAGGACGAGATGCTGACGGCCTACAAGCTGGAGGTGACGGCCACGCGCGAGGACGAGCGGCAGGGGATCGCGCGGGTGACGCTCACGCTGCAGCCCACCTTCAGCATCGACTACATCCGCGTGACGATGTTCCTCGAATAAAGGGAGACCGGCGCGATGGCCATCACGACGAACGTCTACACGGGGTCCAATGGCACCCTGGTCCTTTCCGACGAGACCGGGGCGGAGGGCGACGACGGGAAGCTGGCGATCGACTTCTTCGAGCTGCGCACGGTGGGACGCGTGACGGGGGTGGAGATCCGCGTGCACACCGACCTGCAGGAGTACCACGAGATCGGCCGCCGCCACCCCACCTCGCTGCACCCGGGCAACATCCACGTCAGCGGCCGCATCACCCGGGCGCACATCAACGGCGGGCTGCTGAACCTGCTGCTGGGGCGCGGAGCGGCGCTGCAGACCATCCCCGAGCCCTACGTGCAGCCCTCGTTCGGGATGCAGGTGCAGCTCATCGATCCCGCGTCGCCCGCGCGCGGGACGGTGGTGGTGCTGCTGGGCGTGAAGCTGGAGGACTGGTCGTTCGCCATGCCCGAGGAGGACTTCGTGATGGAGAACGTGACCTTCCGCGCCCTGGGCATCCGCTCCGCCGGGATCACTGGGCAGGGCGGGGGTGGCGGCGGCGGCGGGAGCGGCGTGGTGGCCGAGAACCCGGCGTTCCCGTCGGGCCAGGCGAACGCGTGAGCGGGAACGGGCGCCCCGTGGCGGCGACCGCCGAACGGCTGCTCGCCGGGAGCGAAGCCACGCACGACGTGGAGCTGCCCCCCGGCCTGCTGGCCGCGGACGGCGCGGACCCGGCGCGCGTGGTCCTGCGCCCGCTGACCGTGCGCGACCTGCAGCGCATCGGGCGGGCGGCGCGCGACGACGACGAGCTGTCGGCCGCGCTGATGATCCAGCAGGCGCTGGTGGAGCCCGCGCTGAACGTGGACGACGTGGGGCGCCTTCCCGCCGGGCTCGCGCGCTTCCTGGTGGAGCGCATCGACGAGATCAGCGGCATCGGCACGCCGCGCGGGGCGCTCGAGGAGCTGGTGCAGGCCCCGCTGGCCCGCGCCTGCTTCGTCCTGGCCCGCGAGTTCGGGTGGACGCCGCAGGAGGTGAGCGGGATGACGGTCGGCCAGATCCTGCTGTACCTGCAGATGCTGCGTGACGGCGCGGAGGCCGCGTGAGGCGCGCGCACCCGCTGGCCGGCGGCGGCGCCCCCGCCGCGTGGATGCGCGCGATCGCCCGCGCCGCCGCCGGGGTGGCCGCCCTGCGCCGGGCCAGCGGGTGGGTGCCCGCGCTCGCCGGCGTGCGTCCGCGCCTCCTCGCGCGGGGGGCGTGGGACGAGGGCCTGGCCGCGCTCGCCGCGGGCCTCGCCTCTCGCGGCGGAGAGCCGGGAGCGGCCGCGCGTCCGCCGCGCCGCGCCGGGGCGGACCCCTCGATCTTCGGCCCCCTTTCCCCCGCCGCGGCCGAGCCGCCGCGCCGCGCGGCCCGCGCCCGCGACGCGTTCAGCGGGCTGGCGGCGAGCGCGCGGACGGCCGGATCACCCTCCGCCGCTCATCCCCCGTCCCGTCCCCCGTTCGCTCATCCCCCGTTCCGTTCCCGGTCTCCGGACGACGCGACTTCGGGAGATGCGGGAGCGGCGGGCGGGCGCAGCCGGCGCGCGTCCTCCCACGCGTCGTCGTCCCGTCCTCCGCCGGTGCGGCGCACGGGGATGGCCGGTCCCGCGACGCTCCCGCGCCAGGCGGACGCTGGGCTCCTGCACTCCCTCGCCGGCCGCACGTCCGTCGCCACGGCCGCGGCAGAGGAGGTTGTGCGGCCGGCGCGGAACGGCGGCGCATCTCCCCACGCACCCTCGGCATTCGCAAGGCGCGCAATCTCGTCGCTCCCTGCCTCCGCATCCCCCCGGCACCGCCCCGTCCCCGCCGGGGGGAGCGGCGAGGACGCGGCGCGGGACGGGGTGCGGTGGATCGAACGGGCCGCCGCGCGCGCCGCACGGGGACTGGCGGCCGGCCTCGATCCGGGAGCGGAGGCGACGACGGCGCTGGCGGAGCAGTGGGGGGCGCCGATCGCGGCGCCGCCCGTCACCACGGAGTGGCTGGCCGGCCTTGCGGCGCCGCGCGTGGTGCCGGATGCCGCGGCCGGGACGCCGACTCGCCGGGCGACGGGGGGTGGGGCACACGCCGGCCATCCATCCGCCGAAGCGGTTTCCGGTTCCTGGGCGCGCGACGGAATCGCCCCGTGGCCGGTGGAGCCCGCGCCGCCCGCGGACGCCGAGCCGGGAGACGATGCGCCGCCGCCGCATCCCGCCGACCAGGCGAGGGTGGGGACGGTGCGGCCGGCGCGGCTCCCGCCGCTGCCACCGGAGAGGGGCGGCGGGCACCCCGCGGCGGCGGCTCCCGCTCCGTTCCACGTCCCCGGCGCAGCGGCGGTGCGGCTCCCCGGCGCGCCGGACGAGGACGGGGCGGGAGAGGACCTGGGCGAGCTGGCGCGGCGGATCAAGACGATCCTGGACGACGAGGCGCGCCGCTTCGGGATCGACGTGTAGCCCGGGAGCCGAGCCATGCGCCCGATGCTCGACACGCTGGAGCTGCCGCAGGTGCAGGAGGTGGTGACCACCGACCGGCGCGTGCTGGCCGAGCACAAGCCCCCCGCCTTCGTGGGCAGCCTGCTGCAGAACCTGGGGCGCCGCCCCGGCCACGTTGCGCTGTGGGGCGTGGCCACGGGGAGCGGCGCGCGCGGCTTCGTGGAGCGGCTCAACACCCTGTTCCAGGCAGGCGACCCGGTGCCCTTCACCGCCGACATCGTGGCCGACATGCGGCTGGAGAGGGTGGTGGTAGCCGGGCTGCGGGTGGAGGAGCTGGCCGGAAAGCCCGACCGCTACCTGTACGTGCTGACGCTGCGCGAGCTCGCCGAACCCGTGGAGCCCGCCGGCACCGCGGGGCTGGACGACGCGCTGTCCGCGGCAGCGGCCGGGCTGGTGGACGCGCTGGCCGGCGCGCTGGACCTGGCGCCGCTCTTCGCCACCGGGCTGGAGCCGTTCGTGGGCGTCCTGGGCTCGCTGCTGCAGCGCGTGCAGGCCGCCAACGCGGCGGGAGGATGATGACCGCAGGCACCCCGATCCACCGGAGCCGTCCATCGACCCGCCGCCATACACGGCGCCCGCCCCCGCGGAAGGAGGACCCATGCCCGCCCAGAACCTGTTCCAGGACCTGAAGGACGCGCTGACCGAGCTCAAGACCTTCCTGGACCAGAACACGGCCGTCATCAAGCCCGCGATCCAGCAGATCGCCGCGCTGATCCCGCAGGTAACCGAGCTGATCAACCAGCTGATCGACCTGCTGAACCGGCTGAAGGCCGAGATCCAGCGGCTGGACGTGGGCGCCATCCCCGGGCTGGACCAGGTGTCGCACTTCACCACCACGGTGAAGACGGTGCTGCAGACGTCGAAGAACCTCCTTCCCGCGCAGGCCGGCGCCATCGACTCCGTGCTCGGCATCGTGGACGTGGTGGCCGGGCTTCCCAGCCTGGACGCGGTGAAGCAGGAGATCACCGACCTGATCACCGCCATCGTCACCGACCTCAACCAGCTCAAGCCGGCATGAGCCGGCACCCGCGCACCCCGGTGTGAGCGATGGCCGCACGGACGCTGCTGGACTCGCTGGAGCTGCCCCAGGCGCAGTGCGTGGACGTGGAGGACGAGCAGGCGCTCGCCCGGCACGCCGTGCCCGCGCTGGAAGGCGACTGGCTGCAGCGCCAGGGCCGCCGCGCCGCGCGCGTGTCGCTCACCGGCGTGCTCACCGGCCAGGGTGCGCGCGAGGCGCTGGGCGAGCTGCGCGACCGCTTCCGCGCCGCACAGCCGGTGGACTTCGTGGCCGACATCACCACCGCCACGCGCGTGGGCCGGGTGCTGGTGGAGGCGCTGGAGGTGCGCGAGGTGGCCGGCCGCCCCGAGCGCTTCGAGTACGCCTTCGGGCTGCGCGAGTTTCTGGAGCCGCCGCGCCCCCAGACCGAGGAGCCGCCGCCGCGCCCCACGCCCATCGACCCGGCCACCGAGCAGGGGCAGCTGGACGTGGAGGTCACGGTAGAGGGGCAGCCGGACTTCGAGATGTCGCGCATCTCCGTCACCGTCACCGGCCGCGGCGCCGACGGCAACGTGAGCACGCGCACGCTCACCGAGCGGAGCGCCAACGTGTGGAGCGCGCGCGAGCTGGACGCGGGCGAGTACGGCGCCACGGCCACCGCCGAGGCCGAGCGGCTCACCGGCAGCGCCACGGGCACGGTGAGCCCCGGCCAGACCGCGCGGATCCAGATCGTCCTCCGCCCGCAGCAGGCGGTGGCCGCAGCGTTCGTGGTGCACTTCCGCTTCGACAGCGCGTTCGTGGAGCCGTGCATGCGCGCCGTGCTGGGCCGCGCGCTCGGCTTCGCCGCGTCCAGCGGCCACACGGCGGACCGGCTGCTGGTGGTGGGGCACACCGACCGTGTGGGGCCGGGCGACTACAACCAGTCGCTCTCGGAGCGGCGGGCGCGTGCGGTGTTCGCCTTCCTCACCTTCGGCCGCGACCCGGACGGCGCGGTGCGCGAGTGGACCGCCATCCGCCAGACGCGGCCGGCGGGGACGGTGACGACGCTGGCCGACAGCTGGGGGGTGCGCGAGTACCAGTGGATGCTGCAGGACCTGGGGTGGTACCCGGGCACCATCGACGGCGACAAGGGGACGGGGAACAGCCTGACCAACCAGGCCATCCGCGCCTTCCGCTGCCACAAGGGGCTGCCCCCGGGGACGCACGTGGACGACGAGCTCTGGGAGGCCCTGATCCGCGACTACCTGGGGCAAGACAACTTCGCCTTCGGCACCGCGCGGCTCCTTCCCAACTGCCCCGGCGAGCCGCTGAGGTGGCTGGGCTGCGGCGAGGAGGACCCGGTCAACAACACCCCCAGCGCGCACCGCCCCAACCGGCGTGTGGAGCTGCTCTTCGTCACCGGCGCGGCGCTTCCCTGCCGGCCGCCCGAGCCCGACACCTTCCGCCTTCCCCCCGCCTCGCCCGCGGGCACGGCGTGGTGCATCGGCCCGCCGCCGGCGAACAGCGGGCACGCGTGCTTCCTGGCGCGGGGCGCCGCGCAGGCGGGGCGCCTGCTCTTCCAGCCCGCCGAGCCGGCGGTGATCGACGCCGTGGGCCGGGTGTCGCGCGAGGTGCGGCAGCCCGACGGGTCGGTGGCGCTGGAGCGCGTCGCCAGCCGCCCCATCGTGGCCATCACCGCGGCGGGCGAGTTCCAGCGCGGCGAGCAGGGGCGCGGCGAGCCCAGCCCCGACACCACCCGCGGCGGGGGCGGCACCACCGGCGACCCGCGCGGCACCTTCGGCCCGTACGCCGGGAAGCCCGAGGGGATCTGGACGCTGGAGGTGCTGCCGCAGCCGCGCAGCCTGCCGGTGCTGCTGCGGCTGGAGGACGACGAGGACGGGCCGGTGCGCGGCGGCGTGGTGTGCAGGCGGCTGCACGACGGCGACCTGGCGCTGAACGTGGTGATCGTGGCCGCGCCCGGGGTGCGCGAGATCCGCGTCCCCGCCGTGGCGCACGTGATGACGGCGCTGCACCCCACCACCCGCCAGGTGCGCACCTGCGCCGGCTTCGGCGGGGCGGCGGAGCGGCAGGCGTCGTCCCTCGGCGACGACCAGGTGCGCGCGGCGTTCGACGCGGCCAACCGCACCTGGCGGCAGGGGCGCATCCGCTTCGAGCTGGCGGACATCGTCCACGAGGCGTATGCCTTCCGCACCGACTGCGAGGTGGACGGCGGCGAGTTCGCCTTCCTGCTGGACCGCTGCGCCTATCCCCGCGCGGTGAACGTCTTCTTCGTGGGTGACCTGGCGGGGAACGGCGAGGCGGGGTTCGGGCTTTCGCCCGAGGACGCGGCGTCGCAGGGGCTCGCCATCTCGGGGTGCGCGGTGGGCGACCGCTTCCAGACCACCATCCTGGGGCCGCCCATCTCCACCCCGGTGGACGAGCCGCTGCGCGAGCAGGTGCTGGCGCACGAGCTGGGGCACTTCCTCAACCTCCCGCACGTGACCGGCGCGGCCGCGGCCGACCCCAACCGGCTGATGCAGCCCTCCGGGTCCACCGGCGCCAACCGGCTCATCGCGCCCGACGAGGTGACCGTCGCCCGCGGCTCGCAGGGCGCGGCAGACGACTGCACTCCGCTCTCGCTCACCGTCACCGGCGCCGCGCGGGTGGGGGGCACGCTCAGCCACCGCTTCGTCTTCGTCCGCGACCCCGCGTCGCCCGCCACGGTGACGGCCGACGCCGTGATCCCCGACGCCATGCTCGACCCGGCCCGCGGCGCGCTGGTGATGGCGGGGGGCACCGCGGGCGCGAACCCGAAGCAACAGGTCGTTCCCACCGGCACGCCGGCGACGGTGGAGATCACGGCCACGTACACGCCCGTCGGCGGCACGCCCGTGGTCCGCCGCGTGTTCGTGCACGTGGTGGACTTCACGCTGGCCGTCCCGGGCCAGACGCCCGAGACGCCGGGGGGGAGCACCTTCCTGATCCGGCGGCAGGCCGGCGGGAGCGTGCGCGTGGTGGCCAACCTGTCGTCCACGCCGTTCTGCATCCCTTCCACGCTGGTGACGTGGGATCCGGACGACGCCGCGACGCGGCTGGACGACCCGCTGCAGCGCACCCTCGCGCTCGACGCCGTGCGCGACGTGACGCTGCGCGCCACCGTGGCCGGGATCACCCGCCAGGTGCGGATCACCACCTTCGACGTGGCGATCACGAACAACACCGCGCCGTTCGACACCACGGTGGCGCAGGTGCAGACCGAGGGGATCCTGTCCACCGACCTGGCCAGCTACGACATCGGCGACCTGTTCAACACGCAGGCGGGCTCCGTCTTCCGCATCCGGGTGGACCTCCCGGGCGCGGCGCTTCCGCTCACCGCGTCGCTCGCCAGCACCGACGCCGCCGGGACCGCGCTGGAGACGCAGGTCTTTCCGCTCACGCGGCTGGCGGGCGACCGCTTCGTGTCGCTCCCCATCCTGGCCATCCCCGCCGCCATCCCGCGCGCCGACATCACCTTCGCGGCGCCGCGGTCCATCGAGGTCCTTCGCACGCGGGCGCAGGGGCGCGTGCGGCTGCAGGTGCAGGGGCGGCTGGCCGCGGTGCCGCCGGTGGACGCGCGGGTGCGAGGCCGCGTGCTGGAGCTCTGCACGCTCACCATCCAGGGCGCCTCGCCCAACCCGGCGCTGCTGCTGGGCACGGCCAACCGGGTGATGGCACAGGACGGGATCGAGTTCCGCATCCTGACCGCGCTCCCCACGCTGAACAGCCCGCAGCTGCTGGACATCGCCCGCACCACCTGCCCGCTGACCATCGGCGGCGATGCGTTGCGCGGCGCGGAAGAGACGGCGCTCTTCGCGCTGGGGCGGGCGGCGTGCGCGGCCAACTTCATCGTCTACTTCATCCGCTCCGACAGCCTGGCGCTGCGCGGCTGCTCGGCGTACCCCGCCGGGAACCCGGGCGTGACGGTGTGCGACGGCGCCACGCAGTACACGATGGGGCACGAGATCGGGCACGTGCTGAACCTTCCCCACAACGGGGCCCTGAACAACCTGATGAACACCACCACCAGCGGGCTTCCCGCAGCTCCCTCGCAGGTGCGCCTGACGAACGTGCAGTGCGCGCTGATGGACGGCAGCGGCTTCCTCGTGTTCCGGGTGTAGCGGCATGGCGACGAAAGAAGCGGTGCTCGCCCTGATGCAGGACGACGAGTTCAACGGCCTCCCGCAGCTGGTGGCGATGGGTGCCGAGGCCGTTCCCGTCCTCGTCGCGATCCTGCGCGACCCCGCGGCCGAGCCGCTGATGCGCCAGCGTGCCGCGGTGGCGCTGGGCGAGATCGGCGCGCCGGCCGCCGCGGCGGCGCCCGCGCTGGCCGACGCGCTGGCGCACGCCGACCCGGTCCAGCGCATCCTCGCCGTCCGTGCGCTGGCGAAGGTGGCGGGCGCCGGCGCCACGGCCAGCCTCGCGCCGCTGCTGCACGACCCGGACGCCTCGGTGGCCAAGGTCGCGGTGCAGTGCCTGGGCGCGGTGGGCGGCGCGCAGGCGGTGGCGGCGCTGGCGGGCGTGGCCGAATCGGGCCCGCACGACTTCGTCCGCGAGCAGGCGCGCGACGCGGTGCGGAAGATCGAGGAGAGGCTGGCCTGAGATGACCATGCTGACCCCCGCCTACCGCCTGCTGCTGGGCACGCACCTGGTCGACACCACGCGCGAGCCGCGCGCGAGCACGCTGGTGGAGATGACGGTGTCGCTGGACCTGGACGCACCGGTGGACGCGGCCACCCTCGTCCTGGGCCAGGTCGGCTCGTTCCGCCCCACGCGCGGCGACGCGGCGGCGATCGGGATGGGCTACGCCGACCGGGGCGAGACGGTGGATACGGTGCTGGCCGGCACGGTGGACCGCGTGGAGCCCGGCCTCGCCACCAACCGCGTCACCATCATCGGCGCGGCGGCCCCGCTGCTCTCCACCTTCGTGGACGAGACCTTCGAGGGCCGCACCGCCGGCGCGATCGCGAAGGAGCTGGCGATGCGCGCCGGGGTGCCGGTTTCCGAGGCGGAGGACGGCATCTCCTTCCCCGCCTACGTGGTGGACGGGCGCCGGTCCGCCGCGCACCACCTGCGCGACCTGGCGGAGCTGAGCGGGATGGACGCGTGGGCCGAGCCCGACGGGCGGCTGGTGATGCGCGCGTGGAACGGCGGCCGGACCGCGCACGTGCTGCGGCACGGCCGCGACCTGCTGGAGGTGGAGGTGCGCCGCGCCCCGCCGCGCGCCGGCCGCGTGGAGGCCTGGGGCGAGAGCCCCACGGGAGCGCAGGGAAGCGGAGCGTGGGGGTGGCTGACCCCGGACTTCCGCGGCTCGCGGGGGAGCGCGGGCACGGGATCGCTCCTGCTGCTGGAGCGCCCGGCGCTGCGCACCCGCGCCGCCGCCCGCACCGCCGCCGAGGCCGCGCTCTTCACCTTGCGCAACCGCGCGCTGGCCGGCCGGCTGAAGATCATGGGCCGGGCCATGGTGCGGCTGGGCGACGCGCTGCGCCTGGAGCGCATGCCCGACGAGTCGCTGAACCGCCGCTGGCAGGTGCGCAGCGTCACCCACCGCCTCACCAAGGCCGGCGGGTTCACCACCGAGATCGGCTTCCGCGCGGACGACTGAAGCGCGACGAACGAAGCGCGCAAGCGCAGCATCACCCGGCACCCGGCACTCAGCCCTCGGCACTCAGGACTCATCACCGCCCGGAGCGCGAAGATGTCCACCATCGTCGAGACCATCCAGGCCATCGTCCGCCAGGAGCTGGCGCGCGTGCGCGTGGCCGACCTGGGGGTGGTGGAGGCGGTGGGGCCGCACCGCGCGCAGGGCGACGGCGACAACTACGGGTGCGACGTGCGGCTGAAGAACAGCGGCCTGCTGCTGAAGCGCGTTCCCATCGCCACGCAGCACATCGGCAGCGCCGCCATCCCCAACGCGGGCGACCTGGTGCTGCTGACCTACGACAAGGGCGACGTCAACCAGCCCATCGTCATCGGCCGCCTGTACAGCGACGCCGACCGGCCGCCGCTGAACGACAGCCGCGAGATCGTCACCCGCCTTCCCCTGGCCGAGGCCGATGACCGCACCATCCGCACGGTGGTCCGCAACGTCCCGGCGAGCTCGCCCCCGCGCGAGGCGCTGCTCGAGATGCCGCCCCGCATCACCCTGCGCGTGACCGACGGCACCGTGCGCGCCACCGCCGGCAACACCGAGATGAAGCTGGACCAGCAGGGCGCCGGCGGCGGCACCGTCACCGTGTTCGCGGGACGCTCCACCGTCACCATCAACCAGGACGGCGACGTGACCGTGGACGCGGCGGGCGGGCTGGCGCTGAAGGCCGCGGGCGCGGTCTCCATCCAGGGCCGGTCCGTCTCCATCAAGGCGCTCACCTCGGCCACGGTCGAGGCGGGAACGACGCTCACCGCCAAGGGCGGGGCGACGGCCACGCTGCAGGCGGGGGCGACGGCCACGGTGCAGGGGGCGGTGGTGTCGGTGAAGGGAATCACCTCGTTCGGACCCTGAGGAGGCCATGCCCGGACCCCCCGTCTCCATGGGCTGCGTGGTGATGGTGACCCCCGGCGCCACCGCGGCGCCCGACATGGGAACCATCGTGGCCGTCCTCCCCCCCTTCCTGACCGCGGGGGGGGTGCCGCTGGCCATGACCGGGTCGATCTGCACCATGATCCACTCGGTGACCGGCGTCCCCTATCCCCTGGTGATCGGGCCGCCGGGGAGCTCGGGGGTGACGGTGGGCGGGCGCGGGCTGGTGCGGATGGGCGACCAGATCCCCTCGCCGCCGGGGGTGCTCACCATCATCGGCCCGCCCGCGACGGTGTCCGTCATCGACCAGTGGCCGCCCTGAGCGGAGGAAGACCCGATGTCCACGCCCGAGGAACGATTCGGCACCGACCTGCGGCTCCTGCGCGACCTGGTGGAGCAGAGCAGCCGCGCGCCCGGCAGCGACCTGGCCACGCTGCGCCGGCCCGGCCGCGCGCCGGCGGGGGCGCCGGACCCCATCGACCTGGACACCTGGGCCGGCGTGCCGAACCTCATCCAGGCGCTCCTGCTGCGGCTGCTGACATTCCGCGGCGAGCTGGCGGAGCTGGGGCACCCGGCGTACGGCTCGCGGCTGCACGAGCTGATCGGCGAGCTGAACACCGAGACCGTGCGCAACCGCGCCAAGCTGTTCGTGCTGCAGGCGCTGCAGGACGAGCCCCGCATCCGCCGCATCGTGTCGGTCACGGCCGTCCAGTCGCCCCGCGCGCGCGACCAGGTAGACATCCACCTGGAGCTGGAGGCGGTGGAGATGGACGGCGAGGTGCGGGTGACCCTTCCCTTCTCCCTGGCCGGAGGCGCGGCCCAGTGAAGACCGAAACCGTGACGCTGGTGGAGCGCCCCTACGCCGAGGTGGTGGACGACGTCCTCACCGTGCTGCTGGGCGGGGTGGTCAACGAGGCCGTCGCCTTCGACGTGAAGGCGGCCGCGTACCCCCTGTCGCGCCGCGCCGACGCGGTGCGCTCGGTCACCGGCAGCGTCGCCGCGCCCGATCCGGAGACCGGGGCGCCGGGGCTGCGCCGCGTGCAGTTCCTTCCCGACAAGGACTGGATCTTCTCGCCCGGCGCCAACGAGGTGGTGTGGGTGGAGGGGGGCGCGCGCCCGGCCGACGACACCCTCTTCTACGTCGACTACCTCCCCCCCGGCGCGCGGCCGCCGCTGACCGACGTGAACGTGGGGAGCGTGACCCGCACCCTCACCGAGGCCGTCAGCCGCGAGATCACCGCGCTGTACGAGCAGGTGAACGAGGCCTATCGCGCCGGCTTCATCGACACCGCGCGCGGGAAGTCGCTCGACCTGGTGGTCTCCATCCTGGGGGTGGAGCGCAAGGCGGGGGAATACGCGGCGGGGATCGTCACCTTCTACCGCGACACCGCCGCGGGCGACGGAGACGTGGCCCTCACCGAGGGGGTGGGGCTGCGGACGGACGACGGCAAGGCGTTCGTGACGGCCGAGCTGCGCGTCCTCCAGCGCGGCCAGGCGCGCATCGACGTGCCCGTGCGCGCGGACGGTGCCTCGCGCGGGGCCGAGGGGGTTGTTCCCGCGGGCGCCATCTCCCTGCTCGTCCGCCCCATCCTGGGCGTCGCGCGGGTGAGCAACTCCGAGCCGACAGCCCTCGGCGCCGAGCCCGAAACAGACGACCAGCTCCGCGCCCGCGCCCGCGCCGCCATCCGCGCGCTGGGGAGCGCCACCGTGGCCGCGCTGCGCCGCGTCCTGCAGGAGGAGCGCGCCGACCTGGGCGAGCTGTGGGACCCCGAGAGCGCCGCCGTCCGCGTTCCCCCCGGCACCGTCACCCTGCTGCTGGAGACCGAGCCCGAGCGCTTCGCCCAGGCGGCCGACGCGGTGCAGCGGACACGCGCGGCCGGCGTGCTGGCCACGGTCACCGCGCGCTTCGTCTACGTCCGCCCGCGGCTGAAGGTCACCATCCCCGCGAGCACCACGCCCGACGGGCAGCTCGCGATCATCGCCGAGGTAATCGCGGCGATGCAGGGCTACGCCGACACCCTGACCCGCGGCGGCGACCTGGAGGGGAAGCAGCTCCTCGACGCGGTGAAGGGGGTGAGGGAGGCGAAGGACCCCGTCTTCGCCGGCGTGGTGGTCTCGCTCTCCGACACCGAGGTGGCCGGCCCCGAGGCGGTGGCCGCGCGCACCGTCGCCGCGCTGCCCACCAGCCTTCCCCCGCGCGAGACGCTGCAGTCGCTCCTGGCCGCGGCGCTGAAGGAGACCCTTCCCGCCGCGCCGACAGGAACGCGCCGCCCCGCGCCCGGCCAGCTCCGCAACGCGGACGGCTCTGCGGCGCCCACGGAGGACGAGACCGGCAAGGGCGAGTTCAGGGTGCTGGCCACGGTGAACGGCGAGCCGTGGTGGGTCGCGCTCGAGATGGGCGTGGCCGACGTCCAGCTCACCAAGGGGTGAGGCGATGGCCACCGCGATCGACCGCATCCTGGACCTGCTGCCGCACACCTTCCGCGCGCGGCCGCGCCCCACGGCGCTGCACTCGCTGGCCGACGCCTTCGGCGGCGAGCTGCTCTCGGCCGGCAACGCGCTGGCCGAGGTGCTGCGCGCGCACTGGGCGGACCACGCCGACCGCGGGGAGACGGAGATCCTGGACCTGGCGCTGATCGCCGCGCTCTACGGGCTGAAGCCGCGCGAGGCGCCCTTCCCGGAGGAGCCGGTAGAGGAGTTCCGCGACCACCTGAAGCGCTACGTCCGCACCTTCCTCGACGGCACCTCCACCGTGCGCGGCGTGCTGCGCGTCACGGCCGAGACGCTGGGGCTGCGCATCGACGACGACGAGGCGCACATGGACGCCTGGTGGCGCCGCGCCGACGACTCCGTCACCGCCGTCCTCCCCCTCCTGGACGACGCGGCGCGCGCGGTGCTCGGCTTCGCGCGCGCCGAGGCGGCGGGGACGGAGTCCACCCCCGCGATCCTCGCCGGCCCGGTGCTTCCCGCCGCCATCGACCTGCGCGGGCACTCCACGCTGGTGCTCTCGGCCGACGCGGGCGGGGAGACGGAGGTCGACCTCGCCGCGGCCGTCGCCGATCCCTCGCAGGCCACGCTGGCGGAGGTGGTGGCGGCGATCGAGGCCGCGCTCCCCGGCGTCGCCTCGGCGGGCGACGGGCGGCTGGTGCTGCGCTCGCCCACGGCCGGCGCGGCCGGGCGGCTGGAGGTGCACGACCACCCGGCGGATGCCGCGCCGGTGCTGCTGGGGCTGGCGCCGCGCGGCTACCGCGGCCGCCCCGAGGCCACCGCGCGCATCGTGGGCGCGCACGACCTGTCGCTGGGCGTGGAGCTGGGCGGCGCGCGCTACCTCCGCGGCGTGGTGGACCGGGCGACGACCATCGAGCCGGACCTGGATCCCGCGCGGACGGGAACGGTGGCGCTGCAGGACGTGATCGACGCCATCAACCACGAGGTCCCGCACCTGGCGGCCGAGGCGGATGGCCGCCTCGTCCTCGCGTCCCGCGCGCCCGGCGCGGCGGGGAGCCTGGCGGTGCAGGCGCCCGCCGCGCACGACGCGGCCGGCGTCCTCCTGGGCCCCGCCGCCCGCGTGGCCGTGGGGCGCGACCCGTCGCCCGCGCTCCTGCGCGGCCTCGCCGACCTGTCCGACGGCCTCGCTCTGCCGCCGGGAATGCGGCTGCGGGTGGAGGTGGACGGCGGGCCCGCGGTGGACGTGGACCTCTCCGCGCTGGCCGGGCCGGAGGTGGACCCCAACGCCGTGGCCCAGCTGCTCTCCGCCGCGCTGGCCCCCGCCGCCTGCGCCTTCGACGGCCGCTTCCTGCGCCTCGTGTCGGCCGAGAGGGGGACGGCGGGGACGATCGTCCTTCCCTCGCTTCCCGCGGACGAGGATGCGGCGGGGCCGCTCTTCGGCGTGGGCGCGCGCGTGTTCCGCGGCACCGACGCGACGCCCGCGCGGCTCGAGGCCACGGTGGAGCTGGAGGGGGAGACCGACCTGGGCGCCGCGTACCGCCTGGCGCTGGCGGTGGACGGCGGCGCGCCGGTGACGGTGGACCTCCGCGCCGGCGCCGCGGACGCGCACCACGTCACCCGCGCCGAGCTGCGCGACGCCGTAAACGCCGCGCTCGGCGCCGGCGTGGCCTCGCTCCAGGGGCGGCGTCTGGCGCTGGCGTCGCCCACGGAGGGGTCCGCGTCGCGGCTGGAGGTGTTCGCGCGCGAGGAGACCGTGCGCCGCCGCTTCGTCACCCGCGCCGCCGTGGCCGACGACGCCGCCACCGCGATCCTGGGCTTCCAGCTCGCCGACGCGCGCGGTACCCCGCCCGGCCTGGCGCGGATCGTGGGCGCGCCCGACCTCAGCCGC